>NZ_JBEXCY010000151.1:23088-29170 GCF_040605515.1 Dactylosporangium sp. NPDC005572
GCTTCCTAGGAACCTAGTTTGCAGGCCTCAGTCGGGGAGTTGGTGGAGGAGGAAGATGCCGCCCAGCGCCGGGCGGTCCAAGCGCTCATGGTCGGTCGCCACGTATTCGTCCAGGATTGCGAGGATTCTCCGGTCCAGCTCGGCGAGCTCCTCCGCCGACAAGTGGAGAGTGAAGCGCTCGTACAGGCGGACCCCCGCCGGACCCGCCTCGCGCAGCTCCTCCGTGAAGGCCGCCACCGGCGCGTACGCCGTATCCGGGTCGGCGTCCACCAGCGGGCCGTCCAGCCACCACGTCATGCCGGTCGAGCGGTACGGCTTCTCGAGCGCGCCGCTCTCCCCCGCCCGCACGGGCGCCGCCTCGAGCAGGCCGGCCGCCGCGAGCATCTTCACGTGATAGAGGACCGTGCCCGGGTCACGGCCCAGGCGGTCGGCGAGCTGCTTGTTCGTCAGCTCGTGGCCGTGGCAGAGCCGCAGGATCCGCAGCCGCAGGGGATGACCCAGCGCCTTGGCCTCCTGGGCGGTCGCCGGGCGGCGTCGAGGTACTTCGCTCACGCCTCATCATACGGTACTAGTGGAAAATCTTCCCATCGATGGAGTATTTTCCATCAGTATGACGCGCGCGTATCGACTCGTATGGAGTGCCGCCGCCCTGTCGGGGCTGGCCGACGGAGTGCTCAAGGTGGCGTTGCCGCTGGTCGCGGTCGGGGTCACGCGGTCGCCCGCCCTCGTGGCCGGGCTCGCCTTCGCGGTCACGCTGCCGTGGCTGCTGTTCGCGCTGCCGGCCGGCGCGTTCGTCGACCGGGTCGACCGGCGCCGCGCGATGGCGGGAGCCAACACGCTCCGCGCCGTCCTCCTGGGCGCGCTCGTGGCCGGCCTGCTCGCCGGCGTCGCGACGATCTGGCTGCTGTACCTCGTCGCGTTCTGCGTCGGCATCGCCGAGACCGTCCACGACACGGCGGCGCAGTCGATCGTCCCGCAGGTCGTCGCGCGGGACCGGCTGCCGGCCGCGAACGCCCGGCTGTACGCGGCCGAGCTCACCGCGAACCAGTTCGCCGGCCCGCCGCTCGCCGGCGCGCTGGTCGTGGCGGGCGCGGCGGCCCCGTTCGTGGGCGCGACCGGCTTGTGGCTCGCCGCGGCCGCCGCCCTGCTGCCGATGCGCGGCTCGTTCCGGGTCGCGCGCCCGCCGGACGCGGCCGGCGCCGGGATCCGCGCGGAGATCGTGGAGGGCGTCCGCTGGCTGTGGCGGCAGCGCCTCCTGCGGACGTTCGCGGCGATGGTCGGCGTCTCGAACTTCGCGTCCAACGCCGCCTTCGCGGTGCTCGTCGTGTACGCCGTCGGGCCGGGCTCGGCGATGGGCCTGTCCGCCCCGGAGTACGGCTGGCTGCTGACCGCCCTCGCCGTCGGCAGCCTCCTCGGCTCACTGCTCTCCGGCCCGGTCGTCCGTGGTCTGGGCCGGGCCCGCGGGCTCGCCGTCGCCCTGACGACCGCGGCCGCGATGGTCGGCGTCCCGACCCTGACGACGAACCCGTTCCCGATCGGCGCCGCGTTCGTGCTGGGCGGCGCCGGCATCGTGATCGCGAACGTCGTCATGGTGTCGCTGCGCCAGTCGATCACCCCGGACCACCTGCTCGGCCGGGTCAACAGCTGCTACCGCCTGGTCGCCTGGGGCACGATGCCCCTGGGCGCGGCAACGGGCGGCCTGCTCGCCGAGGCGTTCGGCGTGCGCCCGGTGTTCGCGATCATGGGCGTGCTCGTCCTCACCACGCTGCTCGGTCTGCGCACCGCGACGAACGCCGCGATGGAGGCCGCCGAGGCGGGCGCCATGGTCCCGGCCGAGCCGGGCGTTGTCGTCCTGGCCCAGCCGACGGCCGACGAGCACACCGAGGCGGGCCCGGCCGGCGCCCGCTCCGGGCCGTGAACCCGACCGTGCCGTGCGGGCCGCTACAGTGGCGCGGGTGATCGCGACGATGGTGGTGGCCGGCGTCCTGGCCACGCTCTACGTGATGCTCATCGCCCGGCACCTGCGCAACGCGCGGGCCGAGGGCGGGGTCTCCCACCGCAGCCGCCGGCTCGCCGACATCGAGTGCGAGGCCGTGTACCGCCGGATGACCGGCACGCTCGACCGCGCCGAGTACCGCGACACGATGGCGGCCCTCGCCGCGCACGACGGCATCGAACGGCCCGTGTTCGTGCCAGAGTGAGGTCCATGGACGATTTCCGGCTCGGCCCGATCGGCCAGATCTCCCGGCAGGTGACCGACGTGCAGGAGGCCGTGCGGTGGTACCGCGACGTGCTCGGCCTGCCGCACCTCTACACCTTCGGCGACCTGGCGTTCTTCGACTGCGACGGCACCCGCCTGTTCCTCACGACCGGCTCGGCCGCCGAGTCGATCCTGTACTTCCGCGTCCCCGACGTCCACGCCGCCCACGCCACCCTCTCCGGCCGCGGCGTCACGTTCGAGGGCGAACCACACATGATCCACCGCCACGAGGACGGCACGGAGGAGTGGATGGCCTTCTTCCGCGATCCCGACGGCGGCCTGCTCGCCGTCATGTCCGCCCGCTCGCCGACGTAGGACGGACCCGATCCCGCGGCCGGCCGTTGCCGACGGCCGGCCGCGGTCGGATGTCAGTGGCTCGCGGCTTCCAGCTCCTGGCGGTCGGGTAACCAGGTCGCCTCGGCGTACGCACGCTCGGCCGCGTCGGAGTACACCGCCGTGGCCAGCCAGGCCTGCGCGAACGCCGCGCCGTCGTCGTCGGAGAGACGTCCGAACGCGTCCCGGGGGCGGTTGCCGGCCGCCACAGCGAGCCCGTCGAGCAACTCGGCGCCGGTGTCGAGCCGGGCCCGCCGCAGCCGGTCGGCGTCGGTCGGGCCGCGCCCGCGGGCGAGCCCGGCCACCATCCGGCCGCCGGAGACCGTCCGCTCGACCTGGACCCGCAGCACCTGCAGCGCCGGGTCAGCCACCGACGGCCGCCACACGCCGCCGTCACCCTCGCCGAGCACGGCCAGCGCCGCCTCACCGTCGACGGCTGCCCCCGCCGCGCCGCCGTCCGCATCCGGATCGACCACCGGGCCGCCGCCCGCGGCGGCGTCGGCGTCGGCCGCTGACGGCGGTCCGGCGCCCGAGCCGGGATCGACCGGCTCCGGTGCGTCGGCGCTCACCGCCGGATCGGCCGACGCCCCGCCGGCATCCTCCGCGCCGACGTCAAGGTCTGCCGCGTCGGCCGTGGCGAGCGGGATGTGGCTGCGGTGCAGGCGGTCGAAGGCCAGGTCGGCGTGGCCCTGGTGCGGGGCCGGCAGCGGCCAGGTCATGCCGACGGGCGGGGCGACGGCCAGCGGGTACACCGTGCCGGGCCGTCCCGGGTCGGGCCGGCCCACCAGCAGCAGCTCCAGGCCCGGGCGGGCGGCGAGCAGGCGCAGGTTGTCCCGGTACGCCAGCGACGGGTGGTCCGACGCCACCCGCAGCGTCAGGCGGGCGCCGTCGGCAGCCGTGGCCCGGACCGCGTCGCCGTCGGGGCCGTCGAGGCGGACCGACAGGAACAGCAGGTCGGCGCCGGCCGGGCGGTCGGTCACCGGCTGGGCCAGGGCCGCGAACGCCCGGTGCACCTGCTCGGCCGCCGGCTGCGCCCACAGGCCGGCGAGCGGCGCCTCGTGCCAGGACACGCCGCTCGCCGTCACGGCCCGCACGGATTTGCCGGCGCCGAGCTGCCGGCTCGCGGACGCGGTGGCGCCGGAGACGACCAGCCCGGCGCGGGTCAGGCCGCGGTGGCTCAGCGCCGTCTCGCCGAGCTTGACGGTCGCGTTCCCGGCCGTCGCCGCCCGCCGCGCCGTGCCGGGATACAGGTCGGCGATCATCCACAGCCCGCCGTCCCGATCGACGACGTACGTGACCACGCCCGCATACCCGGTGCCGGCCACCACCGCCGTCGTGCACAGGCCGTGGAGGCGGAGGCTGCCCTGCAGCTCGTACGTGCGCCGAGCGGTCCCCAGCAGCCCCGTCCCCGGGGTCACCCGGAGTCGGTGCGTCACCTCCAGCAGCTCGCGCATCGCGTCGGTGAGGTCGGCCAGCCGGTACTGCGCCTCCCCCGCCCGAGCGGCCTGCAGCAGCGTCGCGACGGTGCGGGCGGCGGCCGCCGGCCGGTACACCTTGCAGGCCTGCGCGTCGTGCGCCGCCCGCAGCAGCGCCGTGCGCGCGACGGCGCCCGAGCCGCTGACCCCGGCCGCCAGCACCGCGACGGCCGCCCGCCACAGGTGCGCCAAGGCCGCCGTCTGCTGGGTCGTCAACGCCGCCTCTTCAGCAGGCACGGCAGCGACCGGCGCCCCGGACCCGCGAGCACCGTCCACCGTCGCGGCCGGGGCCACCGACCCGGACCCACTCCCGCCGCCACCGGCGTCGCCCGCCTGGACCCCGGCCGCACCGGCTTCGCCGTCGCCGGCGAGCCCGGCGGGGGGCGGACCGGCCGCCACCGCTTCCGCGTCCGGTTCGCTGACGCCGGCGTCGACCGGAGCCAGGGTGAGCACGCCGGCCCGGTGCAGGCAGTTCGGCGCCAGTAGGCAGGTGCAGGTGACCGCATCGGCGGTCCGGACCACGCCGCCCTCGGTGACGAGCGTGACCGTGGTCGCGTCGTCGATCGCCACCGAGTACCGCGGACCGTCCACCGTCACCGGCCGGTCCGCCAGCTTGGCCGCGGCGTCGTCGAGCTTCTTGCGCAGCCGGGCCGGCAGCCCGTCGACCGCGGCCACGAGCACCGGCGCCGCGATCGGCGGCAGGGACGAGGCGCTCACGGGCGCACCTTCTCTCCGACCCAGCGGGCCAGCTCCAGCGGGCTGAGTGCGGCGACCGGCATCCCGGCCGCGACGAGCTGCGAGGCGACCGACACCGAATACCGCGGCCGCCCGGCGTCGTCGAGGCTCGCGCAGCCGAGCACCGTCACGCCCGACTCGACCAGCGAGCGCGTCTCGGCGAGGAGCCCGCCCAGCGGATACCCCTCCTCGAAGTCGCTGACGACGACCACCATCGTCCGCGACGGCACCGTCACCAGCGACCGCGCGTGCCGCAGCCCGGCCGCGATGTGGGTGCCGCCGCCGACCCGAACCTCCAGCAGGAGGCTCAGCGGGTCGCCGACCCGGTCGGTGAGGTCGACGACCTCGGTCGAGAACGCGATGAAGTGCGTGCTCAGCGCCGGCACGCCGGCGAGGATCGACCCGGTCAGCGCCGACCAGATCACCGACGCCTCCATCGAGCCGGACACGTCGACGACGAGGACCAGGCGCCAGTCGACGCCCCGCCGGGCCCGGGTGCGGAACACCGGCCGCTCCGGGATGACCGTGACCCGCCCGTCCGCGTCGCGCCGCGTGGTGGCGAGGTTGGCCCGCAGCGTGCGCGGCAGGTCGAGCGGCCCGCCGGGCCGCGCCGTCGGCCGCGGCGTGGTGACCCCGGCGAGCGCGGGCCGCAGCCGAGTGGCCAGCTGCCGGGTCAGCTCGTCGACGATGCGCGCGACGAGCGGCCGCAGCCGGGCCACGGCCGACTCGGGCATCGCGCCGACGAGGGACAGCACGGTCTGGAGCAGCTCCACCGAGGGGGTGACCGCGTGCGGGTCGAGCAGCAGCGCGGCGTCGCGCCGGCCGCCCTCGACCGCCCGGGCCAGGACCTCCTCGCGGATGCCGGGGCCGAACAGCGCGGTGAGCTCCTCGGCCCACTCCCGCACGCCGGGGAAGGGGGCCTCGCGCCCGGCGCGGGCGGCCGCGTCGGCGCGGGAGCCCTCGCCGGTCCCGGCCCCGTAGAGCTCGTCGAGCGCCGTCGCATACCGCCCGGCCGACCCCGCGAGCCGCTCCGGCTGCCGCCCCAGGAGCAGCCGCCATCTGTCCACAGTGGACAGGGTGGAGGCGGGGACGGCGGAGGAAGGGGACGCGGGTGGAGAGGCCTCGGTGGAAGGCAAGACGGCACCGGACGCGGAAGCCGCAGCCGGCGCGGAGGAACCGGCAGGGGCGGGCGAATCAGCCGACGCCGAGGAACCGGCAGGCGCGGAGGAACCGGCAGGCGCGGAGGAACCGGCAGGCGCGGAGGAACCGGCAGGCGCGG
>NZ_JBEXCY010000152.1:0-29099 GCF_040605515.1 Dactylosporangium sp. NPDC005572
GGGCCGCCCGGGCCCGGGGCCACGCGCGCCTGCGCGGCGCGATCCCGGCGGGGCCGCCCGTGGAGCCGTTCGCGGAGACGCTGCCCGGCTACCGGGTCCTGCTCCGGCTCCAGGTCCAGGAGCAGCGCCTCGACCGGCCCGACGTCGCGGAGCGGTGCCAGGCGGTGCGCCCGGTCGACGGGTACGGCCTGCGGCACTGGACCGACCGGGCCCCCGACGAGCTCGCGCTGTCGTTCGCGCGGGTCATGACCCACGTCCTCGACGCACCCGGCGCCGAGCTGCAGTTGCCGCCCCGCGACTGGGACCTCGACGCCCTGCGGGCCTGGGAACGGGAGATGACGGCCGGCGGCCTGCGCCTGCTGGTGACGGCCGCCACGCATGACGGCCGGGTGGTGGCCGCCACGGTCACGCTGGCCGGCGCCACCGAGGCCGAGCAGCACGACACGGCGGTGCTGCCCGACCACCGCCGCCGCGGCCTCGCCACCTGGGTCAAGGCCGCCCAGACCCTCCGATTACGGACCGACTTCCCCGCCGCGACGTCCGCGACGACCACGGTCAACGTCGACAATCCCGGCATGCTGGCCGCGAACCGCACGATCGGCTACCACGACACCTACCGCCGCCTCCTCGTCGAGGTCACCGCCTAGCGCGCCGCGCACGGGCGTCGCGACGCGTCTCGGCGGCGGGGTCAGCGGGCCGTGGCGCGGCGGGCGCGGTACGACGCGGCCTTGACGCGGTTGCCGCACTCCTCCATGCCGCACCAGGCGCGGGTGCCGGCGCGGGAGCGGTCGACGAAGAGGCGCGTGCACTCCTCGCCGGCGCACTCGCGGACGCGGGTCCGGTCCAGGGTCGCCAGCAGGTCCGCGGCGGCCATCGCGACGGCGGCGCCGACGGCGGCCGCGTTGCCGGTGCGCAGCGCGCCCGCCGGCGTCAGCGCGATCCGTGGGGGGCGGGCGGTCGCCGCCTCGTTCAGCAGCGCCAGGTCCGCGTCCGGCCAGGGCGCCCCGGCCAGGGACGCGAGCACCAGGCGGTACACCACCTCCCGCAGTCGGATCAGGCGCGTGAACTCGGTCTCGTCCAGCGGCGGCGGGGCGGTGAGCAGGCCCGACTCGACCGACCAGCGGGCGGCGTCGGCGGGCGTGGCCAGCAGTTCCTCCGGGCGGCTGCGGCGCCACTTCAGCGTGCCGGCGAAGTCGAGCGCGAGGTCGCCGCTGACGAACACGAAGGTCACGTCACCACCTTGACAGGTGACGCGGGTCGGGCGCAAGGTTGCGTCACCACATGAACCGGTGACGAGAGGTTCCCATGATCACTGTCGACGAGTACCTGCTGTACACCGACCGCGCGTTCGACGGCATGACGCGCATCGTCGGCGAGCTCGGCGACGACCTCGCCAACCGGCGGCCGGCGCTACCCGGGGCGAACACGCCGTACGGGCTGCTGACCCACTGCCTGGGCGTCGTCGAGTACTGGGCCGGGAGCCTCGTCGCCGGCCGGCCGATCGAACGCGACCGCGACCGCGAGTTCACCAGCCGCGGCCCGGTCGCGGGGCTGCTCGCGCGGGTCGCGGAGGTCCGCGCCCATCTCGCCGCCGACGCGCGCGGCGCCACGCCGGGCGACCCGCCGCGGGGCACGCCGGACCCGCGGTTCCTCGGCCCGGACGGCATCGACACGCAGGGGGCGGTGCTGCAGCACGTCTACGAGGAGCTGTGCCAGCATCACGGGCAGATGGAGGTGCTGCGCGACGCCCTCCTCGCCGAGCACCCGGCGCGCCCGCTCGGCGAGGGCCACGGCGTCAAGTGGGGCTCGCTGCCCGCCGGCACGCTCGGCGCCTGGGTGGCGGACATGGATCTCGGCATCGCCCCGCCGATCAAGCGGCGGCTCCTCGAGACGGTGCAGCGCGAGGACTTCGGCTATCCGTTCTGGACCGGTGCTGATCCGGTACTACGGGAGTTCTCGGCCTGGACGGGCAGTCAACACGGCTGGGAGCCGGACCCGGGCCGGTCGCGGGTGTTCACCGACCTGCTCCAGATCCTGCAGGTCGTGGTCGAGCACACGACGGCGCCCGGCGACGGGGTGGCGATCCACGTGCCCGCGTACCCGCCGTTCCTGGCGAGCATCGCCCGCGCGGGCCGCCGCATCGTCCCCATCCCGATGGTCCACAATGGACAGCGCTGGACGTTCGACACCGACGGGCTTGCGTCGCGGCTCGCCGGGTGCCGGCTGCTGGTCCTGGTCAACCCGCACAACCCGACCGGCCGCGTGTTCGACGCCGCCGAGCTGGACGCACTCGCCGCCGCGGCCGACCGGCACGATCTCGTGGTGCTGAGCGACGAGATCCACGCCGACCTGACGTACGCGCCGCACCGACACGTGCCGTTCGCGACGCTGGCCCCGGCCCGTACCGTCACGGCCACCTCGGCGACGAAGGCCTTCAACATCGCCGGCCTGCGGCTCGCGGTCGCCCATGTCGCTCCGCCCGCGTTGCGCGCCTCGCTGGACGCCGCCCCGCTCGACGTGTTCGGCACCCCGAGCATCCTGAGCCGGGTCGCCACCCTGGCGGCGTGGCAGGAGTCATCGGCCTGGCTCGACGGGATGCGATCGACCCTGGCCACCAACCGCGCCACGGTGACGTCGTGGGCGGCCACGGTGGGCGTACCGTTCACTCCCCCGGAGGCCACCTACCTGGCCTGGCTGCGGAGTCCGCACCCGGCGGCCGCGCTGGAGCGTACGGCGCTGGTGAAGCTGAGCGAGGGCGCCGAGTTCTCGGCGGGCACCGACGTCGACACGGCGTCGTTCGTCCGCCTGAACTTCGCAACCACCCCGAAGATCCTCCACGACGTCCTCACCCGCCTCACCCCGTGGATGGCGCCGCCCCGCTGATGGCGCCTGCACGCGGCGAGCGCCGCGCGATGTGCCCCTGACCGGGCCTCGCGCGGCGCTCGTCGTGCGGCTCGCCGCGTGGTGCGGCTCGCCTAGTGGTGCGGCTCGCCTCGTCGGCTCGCTCAGAAGTCGAAGTCGCCGCCGTCGTCCTCGAAGACCTCCTCGAAGACCTCGCCGGCGACGATGCCGCCCACGATGCCGGCGGCGCCGGCCGCCACGACGGTGCCCATGCCCGGGCCGCGGTGACCGTGGCCGCCGTGGTGGCCGTGACCATACCCACCGTGGCCGTAGCCGGACGGGAGGTGGCTGTAGTAGCGCGAGGTCGCCTCGCCGACCCAGCTGTCGACGACCGCGGCCCAGTCGGTGCCGGCGGCCTGGTCGTGGCGGATGCTGAAGCGGCTGTACGCGTCGTGGCCCGAGCTGAACATGCCCCCGCGCTTGTCGAACTCCAGCACGACCTCGACCCCGTACGGACTGGCGACGAACGTCAGCTCAACCTCGTTGATCTTCCCGCCGTGCTGCGGCGGCGGCCAGAACTCGATCTCCTGGAAGATCGGCAGGCTCTGCTGCACCCCGTGCAGGTAGCCACGCTCGACGTCGGCGTGCTTGAAGCGGAAGCCGTTGGCGGCGAACCCGTCGAGGATGCCCTGCTGCACGGGCAGCGGGGTGATCGCGACCGGGTCGAGGTCGCCCTTGTCGCGGCCCTTGGCGATGACCAGCTCGGTGCGCACGCCCATGACCATGCCGCGCAGATGCTGCCCGTAGACCTCGGTGATCGGCGCCTCCCACGGCACCGCCATCCGGAACGGGATCGACTGCCGCTCGCCCGGCCCGACGCGGAATTGCTGCGCGGCGACCACGTGGCCGAGCTCGATGCCGCTGTGCCCCTCGTAGTCACCACCTTCGACCTCGACGCGGGTCGCGAGCGACAGCAGGACCTGCTCGATCATGAACTCGCTGTCGCCGCCGGTGATGTTGACATTGCCTTCGATGAAGCCGCCCGGCTGGACGGCGGTGGTGGTGAGCACGGTGTCGACGCTCGGACTGCCGACGCCGAACGCGGCCAGCATCTTCTTGAACACGCTACGACACTAGCACGTGGCACTGTACGGTCTGTGAATCCTCACAGCTCCACCACCTCGCGCCCCAGCGGCCAGAACGCCACCGGCACCAGCTTGAAGTGCGCGATGCCGAACGGGATCCCGATCACCGTCAGGCACAGCGTGATCCCGGCCGCGATGTGCGAAAGCGCGAGCCACCAACCGGCCAGCACGACCCAGAGAACGTTCGCGAGCCCGGTCGCCACGCCGGCCCCCGGTTTCGCCCGCACGGTCCGCCCGAACGGCCACAGCGCGTAGACCGCGAGGCGCCAGCTGGCCACACCGAAGGGGATCGTGACGACGAGAACGAAGCAGATGACGGCGGCGAGCGCGTACTCCAGGAAGAGGATCAGCCCGCCCCCGAAGATCACCCACAACACGTTGAGCACAAACCGCACCATGCTTCGATCATCCCCGACCGCGGCAAGAACGCCGACCCCGGGTCTTCCCCGAACTTCCCCACCTAGGGCGGTTTCGTGACCGGGGTCGCAGCGCGTCACGCCACGGGGGGATCCCGCATCCCCGACGCGAGGGATCGAAGATGGCTGGCGTGAGCGATGCGGAGAACGGCCCGCCCGCGCGAGGGTGAATGCCATGAAACGCGTCCTGCTCCCCGCGATCGCCGTCGTCCTGGCCGTCCTCGCGGCGGCCCTGGTGTTCGTCTCCGCCGCCCTGCTCACCGACCGTCCCGGCGTCATGACAATCGTCGCGCTCGGCACGTCCGCCGCGGTCACCGCCGGTGGCATCACGCTCGGCGGCCTCGCACGCCGGCCCGGCGCGGCGCTCGTCGTGGCGACCGTGCTGCTCACCGGCACGATCGGATGTGCGCTGTTCCGCGCCACCGAGGTCCACAGTGGACATCCCGGCACGGTCCAGTGGGCTACGCCTCCGGGAGGGACAGTGCGCCGCTCATCCAGACTGACGACTCTTCGGCGAAGCCGAGCCGGCCGTAGAACCGGCGGACCCGCGAGTTGTGCGCCTCGGTCTCCAGGAACATCGTCGAGGCACCGGCCGTGGCCGCCGCGCCCATCGCGTGACGGAGCAGGGCCGCGCCGACGCCACTGCCGCGGTCGCGGACGTAGATCTCGTCCAGCAGCGCCTCGCGGCCCCCCGACTCCAGGCTCCAGCCCCAGGTGACGACCGCATAGCCCGACAGCGCCGACGGACCGGACGGCGACGTGACGACCCAGACCTGGCCGTGCGTGTCGTCGTGGAGCAGCGGGGAGAGGGCCCGGACGACGCGCGGCTCGTCGTAGTCGTGCTGGTCGGTTTCGCAGAACTCCCGGGTCAACGGGAGCAGGGAGGAAAGGTCTGATGATTCGGCTCGGCGGACGGCTGACATGCCGACCAGTATTCGCCACGGAGATCGTCGAAGGGCACCTGCCCGGACCGCGGACCGCCGTCCCGGACGAGCCGGGACGGCGGTGCGTCGAACTAGCGGGCGCAGGGGGCGCCGAAGCTCGGGCGGTCGACCGAGGTGTACGTGCAGCCGAACCTCGGGTCGGCGACGGTGCGCCGGTCGAGGATCGCGTCGCCCGCCGGGCGCTTGCCCGCGCGGACCCAGGTCACCAGGTCGTCGAACGTGCGGGACATCTCGTCGACGGTGAACTCGCAGTGGCCGAGGGCCCGGACGGCCCGGGAGACGAAGAGGCGGGAGCGGCCGTTGAGGGCGGCGCGCCGGGCGTACTCCTGCTCCATCGAGATCGGCACGAAGAGGTCGCCGATCGTGTGCAGCGACAGGACCGGCACCGGCGGGCGGCCGTCGATGCGGGGGACGCCGGACAGGTCGCGGCTCGGGCGGTCGGTGCGGTCGACGCGCAGCACGGACCGGTTGAGCCGCAGCTCGTCCCGGCTGAGCCACGGGTTGTCGTCGGCCTGGTAAAGGGTGAGGCGGTTGGACGTGACGTTGCCCTCGGCGATGCCGGCGGTGCCGCCGGAGAGGCCGGGGTACAGGCCGAAGAGGAACGGCACGGTGTTGAGCGGCGGGATCGACGGCAGCGCGTTCCAGTAGGTGAAGGCCGCGTCGAAGCCCGGGCGCACGCCGCCGCTGCGCTGCTCGACGACGTCGCCCCACAGCTGGCGGGCGGCGGTGCCGGGGGCGAGGGCGGGCAGCTCGGCGAGGACCTGCTGGCGGTAGACCTCCTGGAAGCCGGGATCGACCGGCGCCGCCGGGAACGTGATCCTGGTGTTCGTCAGGGCGGCGGCGGTCACGTTGGCGTCGAGGAAGTAGTCGAACAGCTCGGCGTCGCCCAGCACCCCACACACGGGCATCGCGCCGACGAACGCCTTCGGGTACTCCTCGATCGCCACGGCGGTGACGTGGCCGCCCATGGACGCGCCGGTCATGTACACCGACTTCGCCCGGGTGCCGGTGCGCTGGCGGAACAGGTCGATGAGGGCGTGGCTGTCGCGGACGCCCTGGCCGACGTCGTAGCCGTTGGTCTGGTAGCTCGACGCCGCCCAGGCGAACCCGCGGCTCAGGTAGTGGGAGCGCAGGGAGGGGTTGTCGACGTACACCGTGGTGCCCTGGCCGCGGAAGCCGTGGGCGTAGAGGACGAGCTCGCCGTTCCAGTTCGCGGGCTTCTCGATGCGGTAGGCGGCGCCGTCGAGAATGCCCGCCCAGGTCGCGGAACCGGCGATCGGGGCGAACGGGGTGCCGTTGAGCTCACAGTCGGGGTCGGCGACCAGGTAGCCGGGCTGCGTGGTGCTCGCGACCGGCAGGTCACAGACCGGTGGATCGGCGCGCGCCGGGGACGCCGGCGCGACGAGAAGACCGAGCAGGACGGCGATAGCGGCCGCCGCCCTCCCGGTGGGGCGCGCAACGCTGCGCATGGGCTCCACCTCCACCGTTCATGGAACGCCCGGCCCCGAAGCGATGTCAATCGATCATTGCACTCATTGTGCCGAAAGTTTCCCGGAGAGCTGTGCGGGCGTTCCCAGGCAACGCCCAGGAAGTGCCCGTACAGTGACCCGTGGGGGGAGTATCTCGCCAGGCCGTCCCGGTCAGTACGAGTCGCCAATGCGGCTCCCGGGCGGTCGCCCGCTCGCAGAGCGGGTGAGAGAGACCTCGAACGGTTTGGCACGTTCGAGGGAGCCCGTCTTCATGGAGTCCATCGCGTCGCCGCAGCTGTGGCTGATCACTGTCGCCGTGCTGCTGGGGCTGTTGGCGCTCGACTTCGTCATCACCCGGCGGCCGCACGACGTCCCGATGCGCGAGGCGGTCGCCTGGACCGTGTTCTACCTCGCGCTGCCCGCCGCGTTCGGCGTCTACGTCTGGATGGCGCACGGCGGCACGCGCGGCGTCGAGTTCTTCACCGGCTACGTGGTGGAGAAGTCGCTGTCGGTCGACAACCTGTTCGTCTTCATGCTGCTGCTGGCGGCGTTCGCGGTGCCGCCGGCGCTGGCCCAGCGGGTCCTGCTGTACGGCATCGCCGGCGCGCTCGTGCTGCGGGCGATCTTCATCGCCGCCGGGGCCGCGATGCTGTCGGCGGGGACGTGGGCGTTCCTGCTGTTCGGCGCGATCCTCGTGGTGACGGCGGTGAAGGTGATGCGCGACGCGCTGCGCGGCACCGACCACCAGGTCGACATCGACAAGATGCGCGGGGTGCGGCTGCTGCGCCGGCTCATGCCGGTCACCGACGAGTACCACGGCGCCCGGCTCACGGTGAAGGAGGCCGGCCGCCGGGCGCTGACGCCGATGGCCCTGGTCGTGGCGGCGGTGTTCCTGACCGACATCGTGTTCGCGGTCGACTCGGTGCCGGCGGTGTACGGCGTGACCGACGACCCCTACCTGGTGTTCACGACGAACGCGTTCGCGCTGCTCGGCCTGCGGGCGCTGTACTTCGTGCTGCGCAACGCGCTGTCCCGGCTGCGCCACCTCAACCACGGCCTGGCGATCATCCTGGGGTTCATCGGCCTGAAGCTGATCCTGCACTGGGCGCACACGGTGTGGTCGTGGGTGCCGGACGTGCCGACGCCGCTGTCGCTGGCGGTCATCATCGTGACGCTCGCGGTCGTGACGGTCACCAGCCTGCGCGCCACGTCGGGGGCGAAGCGGGAGGAGGTCACCGCTTCCGCGTCGTGACCTCGGACCGGGGCGTGCCGCCGGCACAGGTCACGGCGATGTCGACGAGGTCGTTGCCGTGCCGGAAGGTGACCGTGGCGGTGGCGGCCGGGCCCGGCGTGACGGTCTCGACCTTGTACGAGCGGGCCGCCTCCCAGGCGGTCAGCTCGGCGCGCCCGTCCGCGCACCGGGCGGCGGCCGTCCCGCCGTCCGAGGTGAAGGTGACGGGCGCCGCCGCGGACAGCGACGGGGCCGGGGAGGCCGAGGGAGCCGCGGACGAGGTCGGCGGGGCACCCCCACCCTGCTGCGGCCCGTTCGACGTGGTTGCGGCGACGGTCACCGGCCCGGCGGACGAGGATGTCGACGAGGATGAGGACGTGGCGGCGGGCGGGGCCCCGGACGCGGCGCCCCCCGCTGGCCCGGACGGCCCGGACGGCTCGCGGAGCGGGCTGGCACCGGAGTACAGCCACGCGCCCGCCATCACACCCACCGCAGCCGCCGCGAGCGCGAGACGCCAGCGGGGTGTGCGGGCCACCGGCTCGCCGAGCACCGCGCGGGCCGCGGCGCGGGCGAGGGTGTCGGCGACGAACCGGGCCGGTGGACGGTTGGCGGGGTCCTTCGCCAGGCAGCTCATGCACAGCGCGGCGATCGGTTTCGGCACGCCGGGTTGGTCGGGCAGCGGCGACGGCGGGGTGTGCACGTGGTCGCGGACGACCCCGGTGGTCGTCTCGCCGGGCCACGGCAGGACGCCGGCGAGCAGCTTGTAGAGCACGACGCCGAGGGCGTACACGTCGGAGGCCGGGGTGACGGCGCCGCCCATGATCCGCTCGGGCGCCACGTACGCGGGCGTGCCGAGCACCCGCTCCTCCCCGGCACCGGCGGGCGCGGCGATGCCGAAGTCGACCAGCTTGGCGCCGGTGGTGGTGACCATGATGTTGGCCGGTTTCACGTCCCGGTGCACGAGGCCGGCGACGTGGGCGGCGGCCAGGCCGGCGGCGACCTCGGCGCACAGGCGGAACGCCTCGTCCGGCGGGACCGGTCCGGCGGCGAGCCGCCGCTCGAGCGTCTCGCCGTCGATGAGCTCCATGACGACGTACGGCGTGCCGTCGGACTCGCCGTAGTCGAAGACCTGGGCGAGGTTGGGGTGCGAGAGCGCGGCGGCGTTGCGGGCCTCGTCGCGGATCCGCTCCCGGTCGGCGGAGCCGGCGAGCACCTTGACCGCCACCGCCCGGCCCAGCACCTCGTCGCGGGCCCGCCACACGACGGAGGTCCCGCCCGTCCCGAGCAGGTCCTCCAACCGGTAGCGGCCGCCCAGCAGCAGCTCGCCCGGGCTCAGATCGCGTCCCAGGGCACAGCCGCGGCGGCCGCGACGACCAGGCGGTGGAAGTCCGGGTCGCCGGGGAGCTCGACGTCGTCGATGCGGCGGACGGCGACCACGCCGATCGAGTTGGTGAGGAACGCCGCGCGGTAGCCGCCGAGGTCGGCGAGGTGCACCGGCGCGGAGCGCACCGGCAGGCCGGCGGCGACCAGGCCGGGGTTCAGCGCGAGCATCTGGATGCCGGCGAGGTGCGGCGCCGACGGCCAGATCACAGCGGTACCGTCGAAGAATCCAATGTTGTGGATGGCGGATTCGGCGATCGCTCCGCCCGGCCCGGTGAGCAGGGCGTCGTCGAAGCCCTCGCGTTCGGCGAGGCGGCCGAAGTACAGCTGGCCGAAGCTGCCCAGGTGCTTGAGGTGCGCGACCGGACGGACGTACGGCACCGACCGCAGACTGATCGGCGCCGATGGCGGCGAGGCCGGCGGACGCACCGCGACGACGATCATCAGCTCGCCGGCCGGCTGGTAGACGTTGATCCGGATGGATGCGTCCGGCACGTCGCGGACGGCGTGGCGGAGGTGGCTGCGGACCAGCGCCGGGTCGAGGTCGGCGTCGAACAGCTCCCGCGTGGCCGCCACCAGGCGCTCCAGGTGCAGCTGCAGGGCCTGCACCCGGCCGGCGCGCACCTGGAGGGCGGTCAGGTGGCCGTAGTTGACGAGGAGCGGGTGGTACAACTCCTCGATCTTCGGCTCACGTCCGTCAATCTCCAGGCGGATCAGCGGCGGCATGCTCACGATCGCCCACCATAGTGCGTGGGCGGCGCTGCGGGTCGATCCGGGTTCGGTCACGGGTCGAGCGGGGTCACCACCGGGTTGCGGGCGTGCTGGTAGATGACCGAACTGCGGAACCCGACGATCTCCCGCCGCTTGCTGAACTTGTCCATCAGGAGCGCGTGGAGCGCGTCCACGCTCGGCACCGCCACGTGCACGAGGAAGTCGTCGCCGCCCGCGACCACGAACACGGACAGCACCTCCGGCAGCGTCGTCACGTAGGCCTTGAACCCCTCGATGACCTGCCGGCTCAGCGGCCGGATCTGGACGTGGAGGAACGCCTGCACGTTCCGGTTGAGCGCGCCGAGGCTGATCTCCGCGTGGTACCCCAGGATGACGCCCCGCTCGCGCAGCGCCCGCACGCGCTCCAGGCACGTCGACGGGGCGATCCCCACCGCCGCCGCCAGGTCACGGTTGGTCTGCCGCGCGTCGCGCTGCAGTTCCGCCACGATCGCCGAATCAAGTTCGTCCACGGACGGAATACTAGCCGTTCTTCCGAACTTCGTTCGTCAATGAGCTTTTCCAGGTGTACTTCTGGCTAGCGTTTTGGGATGGAACACGAACACGTCGTCATCCGCCGCGGCGCCCGGACCGGCCTGCCGGTCATCATCGCCGTGCACTCCACCGCCCTCGGCCCGGCGCTCGGGGGATGCCGCCTGGCCCGCTACGGCTCGTGGCAGGAGGCCCTGACCGACGCGCTGCGCCTCTCGTCGGCGATGACCCTGAAATGCGCCGTCGCCGGCCTCCCCAACGGCGGCGGCAAGACGGTCGTTCCGCTGCCGATCACGCGGTACAGCAGGAAAGACCTCCTCCAGGACGTCGGCGACCTCATCGAGTCGTTCGGCGGCAGCTACGCGACCGGCCCGGACGTCGGGACGTCGTCCGACGACATGGAGGTCATCGGCACGCGCACCGGCCACGTCTGCTGCCGCCCGTCCGGCAGCGGCGACTCGTCCCCGGCGACGGCCCTCGGCGTGATGGCGGCGCTGCGCACGCTGGGCGGCTCGACGTACGCGGTGCAGGGCCTGGGCCGGGTCGGCCTGGACGTGGCCCGCCGGCTGCTGGCCGCCGGCTGCACGGTGCTGGTGACGGACGTCGACGAGCGCCGGCGCGCGCTGATTCCGGACGCGCAGTGGCTGCCCCCGGCCGAACTCCTCGCCGCGCCCGTCGACGTCCTGGTCCCGGCCGCCCTGGGCGGCATCCTGACCCCGTCGACGGTCCCGCGCCTCCGCTGCCGCTTCGTGGCCGGCCCGGCGAACAACCAGCTGGACACCCCGTCGACGGCGGACCTGCTGCACGCCCGCGGCATCGTGTGGGCCCCCGACCACGTCGTGAGCGCCGGCGGCGTGCTCTACGCGGCGTCGGTGGAACTCCACGGTTCGTCCCCGGCCGAGGCCACCGCCCGCGTGGAGTCCATCGGCGACACGTTGGCGTCGGTACTGCGAACTGCCTCAACCCGCGGCATCACCCCACTCGCGGCCGCGGACGCCCTGGCCGAGGCCCGCCTGGCTCACCGGTAGACAACCACTCGCCCGTACCGCGTGGGCCGCTCGATCTCGTCGAGGACGGCAACGGCAAGGTCGGCGTACGACAGCCCGTCGCTCTCGTCGTGGGGCAGCTGCTCTCCCCCGAGCCGGTACCGCCCCGTGCGCTCCCCGTCGGGCTCCAGCCGCGCGGTGGGCGTGAGCACCAGCCAGCGCTGCCCGGTTTCCTGCCGCAGCCGCTCAAGCCCGGCAAGGTGCGCCTGTGCGAACGCCCGCAGCTGCGGCGGAAACGCCGACGGATCGTCCATGACAAGATTCCCGCTGTCGTCGTACAGGGTGGCGAACAGCCCGACAACAACGATCCGCGGCGCTCCCGCGGCAAGCAGCGCGTCGGCCGCCTTGACGAAGTACCGCTCGTCAAGCCGCGTCCGAGCCAGCACCTCCGGCCCGGACGCGGGCGTGACCGCACTGACAACGGCGTCACACCCGTCGACAAGCCGCAGCACGGACGCAGGGTCGGTGACGTCCCCCCGGTGGACGCTGACGGAGCCGCTCCACGCGCCCGCGCCCCCACCGGCGGCGGCCGCCACCCCCGACGGTCGCGCACCGCGGGCAAGCGCACTCCCGCCGCGGTCACCCGCCACGTCGGACACGCACCCATCGCGCGCGACCTCGCCCCGGCCATCGACGGTCACGTGCCCACCGCCGGCGATCACCGCGCCCGCCGCGTCCAGCTCCGCGGCACGGAGGGCGGCCACGTCGGACGCGAGCCCGCCGTGCGCGACCACGTCCCGCACGACGGCCACGACCTCATGCCCGCGCCGCACCGCCTCGGCAGTGACCCGCCTCCCGGCCCGGCCCCCGGCCCCGAACACCGCAATCCTCATCGCCTGCGTCCTCATGGCCCGCGGACGCTACCGGCCCCCACCCCGGTACCCGCAACGAAACCGGCGCTACGGTGGGCAAATGCCGCCCGCTCCCCTACCCGACTTCGACCCGATGTGCCCAACGAGCGCCCTGCCGTTCCAGATCGGCGACAAGTGGACCGGCATGGTCATCCTGTGCCTGGAGCACGGCCCACGCCGCTTCACCGAACTCCAGACCCCACTACGCGCCGTGACAGCGAAGGTCCTGACCGAGACCCTGCGCGCCATGGAACGCGACGGCCTGGTGTCCCGCACGTCCTACCCGGAGAACCCCCCACGCGTCGAGTACGCCCTGACACCCCTGGGCCGCTCCCTCCTCGACCTGATCGCCGCAGCTCGCACCTGGTCCCGGGAACACCTCCCCACACTCCTGGCCGCCCGCGCCGCCGCCACTGACACTCCCCCGCCGGAGGCTCCCTGACCCGACCGGCCCCCGGTGCGGCCCGCCACGGGTTCCGGCAACCGCAAGGTCCTGCCCATCTCCACGACGGCAGGCCCTCGGCCGGACCGCGCCGTGTCAGGCCGCTGCCGCCCCAAGCAGCGCCGCCGTCCGAAGGGCCGCGCCGCGCCTCCAGCGCCACGCCGCCGCCCCAAGCGGCCGCGCCACCGCCCGAAGGCTGCACCCCCCAGCGCCACGCCGCCACCCCAGGCCGCGCCACCGCCCGGAGGGGGCGCCGCCATCCCCAGGCCGCGCTCGCCGCCCCAAGGCCACGCCCCGCCCTCAAGCCGTCGCGCTCGGCTGGACCGCACGCCCTCGGCCGGGCCGCCACCCCTCCGGACGCTCGTCCCCGGTCATGCCTCCGATCGAACCCAGGCCCCGCGGGCGTTGGCCAGGCCGCACGCCCTCGGCGCTGCGGTCGTCAGCCGATGACCGTCAGGCGGACCGGGAGCTCACCGCCGGCTAACTGGGCGGCGAGCACCTCGGTCTGGTACTGGCTCAGGTTCCCGCTCACCTGCACCTCCCCAGTGATCTCCGCCTGGATCGCGGGCGCCGACACGACGAGCGCGTCGAGCACGATCCCCACCTGCTCCCGCTGCGGTGCGAGCTCGCGGCTCAGCTCGGTGAAGCGGCGCTGCCCGTCGGCCGTGAACCGGACGTTCACCGTCCACTGGCCGCTCGGCCCGAGCGTGGCCGTCGCGCCGTCGATGTCGGCGCCGGTGACGCGGGCCTTGTCCAGCAGGTACTTCGTGCCGTCCTTGTCACACGCCACCACGCTCTGGTCGACCGCGCCGACGTCGGTCAGCTGGGCGCAGGTCACGCCGGGCACCAGCAGCTGCATCCGCAGCGGCAGTGTGGCCACGTCGGCCGCGCTCAGCGCGCTGAACGCCGACGTCACGCTCGGCGGCAGCGCCTTGCCCTGGTCGACGTCCTGCACCGCCGCGGCGGCCGTATAGGCCTCGCCGAGCCGGTCGGCGACCGCCGGCCGAGGCGCGTCGGCGGGCTGCTCCGGCAGCGTGCCCGTCATCGGCTGGTCGGTGAACACGGTCGCCAGGACCCGCCGGAACCGCAGCTGGCCGGTGCCCACCAGCTCGCGCAGCATCGTCTCGCCCGCGCCCCGGCCGCGCAGCACCAGCCGGTCGCCGTTGCGGTCGACCCGTGGGTCCTCGACGTTGGCGGCCCGCATGCGGGTGAGCAGGACCTGGCGGGCCCGGTCGAGGTCGGCGTCGCTCGGCGCGCCGCCGTCGGGCCGCTTCGCCTCGACCGAGACGGATGCCTCGGGCAGCTCCCCGGCCCGGCCGAGCACCGTCACGATGCCCCAGGAAGCCAGGCCGATCAGCAGGATGACCGCGCCGATCAACCCGAGCACCTGTGCACGTCGAACTGCCATGGCGCCACTCTATTCACGGGGATCAAGGACGCGCATCGCTCGCGGGAGCGCTTTCGGCGTAGCTCTGTGGGGTGCCATGAAGATGGCTCTCAGGAGGGACGCGGCCACTCCGCCACCCGGCCAGAATCATCCGCATGCGCCAACGAACGCTCGACATCCTGATCGCCGCGGTCGTCACGGCCGCGACGCTCTACCCGGCGTTGGCCTACCGACCGTTCAACCTCAGCGCGCTCCTGCTCGCTCTCGTAGCCTCCGTTCCGCTCATCTGGCGCCGTCGGGCGCCGATCCTCGTGGCGCTCATCACAGGCGTCGCCACCACCTGGCTGTCGATCGTGGAGCGCCTCACCGACGTGCCCTACGGGCAGCTCGTCGCCACCTACACGTGGGCGGAGCTGGCGTCGCCGGCCTGGCGGCTGGCCGCCATCGTGGTGACGGCCGCCGGGATCACGGTGTCGCTGGCCATCCCGCACCAGAACCCGCCCTCGTTCGCATACGTCGGGGTCAGCTTCGTCACCGCCTACGCACTGGGCGTCCAGGTCCGCGCCCGCCGCGACCGGATCTCGTGGCTGGAGGAGCGCACCCGGCGCCTCGCCGAGGAGCAGGCGGCCGCCGCGAGCGCCGAGCGGGCCAGGATCGCCCGCGACATGCACGACGTGCTCGCCCACTCCGTCGGCCTCATGGTGGTCCAGGCCGAGGGCGGCGCCTCGGTCGTGCGCCGCGACGCCGGGAAGGCCGAGGCCGCGTTCGACGCCATCGCCGAGACGGGCCGCGAGGCCCTGGTCCAGCTGCGCCACGCCCTGGGCGTGCTGCGTGAGCGGGAGCCCGAGCCGGCGGGCATGGAGGCGATCCCGTCGCTGGTCGAGCGGGCCCGCCGGACCGGCCTCGACGTGCACCTCGAACGCGTCGCGGTGCCGGTGGTGGACGCGACGGTCGGCGCCACGGCGTACCGGCTCGTGCAGGAAGCGCTGACCAACGTGGTGAAGCACGCGGGTGCGAAGCATGTCGCAGTTGTAGTGGCAGGTGCGCCCGGCAA
This sequence comes from Dactylosporangium sp. NPDC005572, assembly GCF_040605515.1. NCBI lineage: Bacteria > Bacillati > Actinomycetota > Actinomycetes > Micromonosporales > Micromonosporaceae > Dactylosporangium > Dactylosporangium sp. NPDC005572. The sequence goes on from NZ_JBEXCY010000152.1 coordinate 15,467, forward strand.
CGCCCTTCAGGTCACGGTCCGCGACGATGGCCGCGGCGCCCCGCCCCCGGGGACCGCGACGGGCAGCGGCAAGCGGTCAGCGGAGCACGCGAGCGGCCACGGCCTGGCCGGCATGCGGGAGCGCGTGACCGCGGTGGGCGGCCGGCTGCGCACCGGCGCGCGCACCGATGGCGGCGCAGGCTTCGAGGTGGCGGCCTTCCTACCCGTCACCGCCACGGATGGAAGCGACACAGCGGCCGGCATGCACGGCCGGTCGACAGGGAGCAGCACGGCGATCGGCGAGATCGGCACGCCGACTGAGACCGGGGACGCCACGGCGACGGACGGCGGCCACGGCAACGGCGCGGCGAGGGGCGGCGGCAACAGCGTGGCAACAGGCGGCGGCGCGGCGAGGGGCGGCGGCAACAGCGCAGCGACGGACGGCGGCGCGCCGGCAAGTGCGTCGAGAGTCGGGGAGAGCCGAACGGCAGCTGGGAACGGGCGGGGAGCAGCCGGGTGGTGAAGTTGCGGGTTGTGGTGGCTGACGACCAGGCGCTGGTGCGTGGTGGGCTGTGCATGATCCTGGAGTCGCAGCCGGACATCGAGGTCGTCGGGGAGGCTGAGGACGGGGCACAGGCGGTGGCAGTTGCCGCGCGGGAGCGGCCGGACGTGGTGCTCATGGATGTCCGGATGCCGAACCTTGACGGGATCGGGGCTACGCGGGAGATCTGTGCGGCGACGGCGGCGAAGGTGTTGGTGCTGACGACGTTTGATCTGGATGAGTACGTGTACGAGGCGTTGCTGGCCGGTGCCAGTGGGTTTCTGCTCAAGGACATGCATCGGGCCGACCTCGTGGCAGCGGTGCGAACTGTCGCGGCCGGGGAGGCTCTGCTGGCGCCGACGGTGACGCGGCGGCTGATCGCTGACGTGTTACGCCAGCGGCGGGCGGTGGCCGCGCCGGTGAGTGATCGGCGGCTGGGCTCGTTGACGCCGCGGGAGGAGGACATTCTGCGGCAGGTGGCGCGTGGGTTGTCCAACGCGGAGATCGCCGTCGAGTTGGTCGTCACCGAGCACACGGTGAAGACGCACGTGTCGAAGGTGCTGGCCAAGCTGGGGTTGCGGGACCGGGTGCAGGCGGTCGTGCTGGCGTACGAGTCGGGTCTCGTCCGTCCCGGCACATAACCGTGCCAGCCGACGCGACCGGCCCGGCACCGGCCCGGCACCGGCCCGGCAACCGAAGCCAACCGAGTCCAGCCGGAGCCAGCCAGACAGCCGGCCAGACAGACAGAGCGCAGCCAGAACCAGCCAGCGGTCTCGCGGCGACAGCTGGCCTGGGCTCGGGGCGGCGTGGGCCGCGGCTTGTGGTGCGTTTGGCTTGGCTATGCGTGGGCCACTGGGACCACGTCCGGGGCCTCGCGGCGGGTCAGGTCCGCCGTGCGGTCGTCGGGCTGCTCCTGGGACGCGCGTTCGGCCTCCACGCGGTGGCGGTAGCTGGCCAGCTCGCGGTCCAACTGCTCGCCGGGCCAGTCCAGGAGGTCCGCCATCAGCCTGGCCACCGGTACCAGGGCCGTCAGGCCGCGGTCGAAGGTCTCTATCGACGCCCTCGTGCGGCGGGTCAGGACGTCCTCCACGTGGCGGGCGCCCTCGGCCAGGACCGCGTACGCCACTTCTGCCCGTAGGTAGTCCTCGGCGCCGTCCAGCGGGTCGGCCAGGGACGGGTCGGTGCGGATCAGGTCCAGGACCTCGTCCACCAGCGTGCCGTAGCGGCGCAGCAGGCGCTCCACCCGCGCCACGTGCAGGCCGCTCGAGGCCGACAGCGCCGCGCGCTGGTTCCACAGCGCGGCGTAGCCCTCGGCGCCGAGCAGCGGGACCTTGTCGGTGCAGGACGGGGGGATCGCGCCGCCCAGGGCGTGGGCCGCCGCGTCGACGGCGTCGGCGGCCATCACGCGGTAGGTGGTGTACTTGCCGCCGGCCACGGCCACCACGCCGGGGACGGGACTGGCCACCACGTGTTCGCGGGACAGCTTCGACGTCAGCTCGGACTCGCCGGCCAGCAGCGGGCGAAGGCCCGCGTACACGCCCTCGACGTCCTCCGGGCGCAGCGGCGAGACCAGGACCTTGTTGACCTCGCCCAGCAGATAGTCAATGTCGCTGCGGGTAGCGGCCGGGTGGGACTTGTCCAGGGTCCAGTCGGTGTCGGTGGTGCCGACGATCCAGTGGCGGCCCCACGGGATGACGAACAGCACGCTCGTCGGAGTGCGCAGAATGAGGGCCGACGTCGACTGTATTCGATCCCGGGGTACGACCAGATGAACGCCCTTGGAGGCGCGGACCTGGAACTGGCCGCGCTCGCCGATCAGGGCCTGGGTGTCGTCCGTCCACACGCCCGTGGCGTTGACGACCTGGCGGGCACGGACCTCGAACGTCCGGTCGTCCTCCAGGTCCAGGACGCGGACGCCGGTGACCCGGCCGGCCTCGCGGAGGAAGCCGACGACCTGCGCGCGGGACGCCACATGGGCGCCGTAGGCGGCGGCGGTGCGGGCCACGAACATCGTGTGGCGGGCGTCGTCGACCTGCGCGTCCCAGTACTGCACGGCACCGACGAGGCTGTCCCGCCGCAGCGCCGGGCACAGCCGCAGGGCTTCGCGGCGGGAAAGCTGCCGGTGGCGCGGCATCCCGCGGCCGGCCATCCCGTCGTACAGCGTGACCCCGGACCCGACGTAGAACCGCTCCCACACCCGGCGCGTGAGCGGGTAGATGAACGGCACCGGGCGCACCAGGTGCGGCGCCAGCCGGTGCAGGAGCAGGCTCCGCTCGCGCAGCGCCTCCCGTACCAGCTGAAAGTCCATCATCTCGAGATAGCGCAGGCCGCCGTGAATGAGCTTGCTGGAGCGGCTCGACGTGCCGCTGGCCCAGTCGCGCATCTCCAGCAGGCCCGTCGACAGGCCGCGGGTCGTCGCGTCGAGGGCGCAGCCGGCCCCGACCACGCCGCCGCCGACCACCACCACGTCGAGCTCCGTGGATTCCATAGCAGCGATAGCCGCCGATCGCGCCAGCGGCGACAACGGTGCGGTGTGCATCAGGCACCTCCGATCTCGACCCAGTCGAGCGTGCGCGCGACGGCCATCTTCCAGCGCTCGTAGCCCGAGGTGCGCTGGACGGCGGTCCACGTCGGCTCCCAGCGGCGCGACTCGTCCCAGTTGGCGCGCAGCTCGTCCAGCGAGTCCCAATAGCCGGAGGCCAGCCCGGCGGCGTAGGCGGCGCCGAGCGCGGTGGTCTCGGGCACGCGCGGGCGGCTGACGGGAACGCCCAGGATGTCGGCCTGCAGCTGCATGCACAGGTCGTTGGCGGTGACCCCGCCGTCGACCTTGAGCACGTCGAGCGTCACCCCGCTGTCCTGCTGCATCGCCTCGACGACGTCGCGGGACTGGTAGCAGATCGCCTCCAGCGTCGCGCGGGCCAGGTGGGCGTCGGTGTCGAACCGGGACAGGCCGACGATCGCGCCGCGCGCGTCAGCGCGCCAGTAGGGTGCGAACAGGCCGGAGAAGGCGGGGACGAAGTACACGCCGCCGTTGTCGGGGACCTTCGATGCCAGGGTCTCGCTCTCGGCGGCGCTGCTGATGATGCGCAATTGGTCGCGCAGCCACTGCACGGCCGAGCCGGTGACGGCGATCGATCCCTCCAGCGCGTACGCCGGCGGCTGCCCGTCGAACTGGTACGCGACCGTCGTGAGCAGGCCGCGCGACGAGCGCACCAGCGCGTCGCCCGTGTTGAGGAGCAGGAAGTTGCCGGTGCCGTACGTGTTCTTCGCCTCGCCGGCACCGAAGCAGACCTGGCCGACGGTCGCGGCGTGCTGGTCGCCGAGCGCGGCGGTGATCGGGACGCCGCCGGGGCTCCGGCCGTAGGCCGCCGGGTCGGACGACGGGCGGATCTCCGGCAGCATCGCCGCCGGCACGCCGAAGACGTCCAGCAGCTCCTGGTCCCACTGCAGCGAGGCGATGTCCATGAGCATGGTCCGGCTGGCGTTGGTCACGTCGGTGACGTGCACGCCGCCGTCGGGGCCGCCGGTGAGGTTCCACAGCAGCCAGGTGTCCATCGTGCCGAACAGCGCATCGCCGGAGGCGGCGGCGCGGCGCAGTCCGTCGACGTGCTCCAGCAGCCACTGCAGTTTGCCGCCGGCGAAGTACGTGGCCGGTAGCAGACCACTACGGCGCTGGATGAGGTCGTTGCCGGCGAGGGCGGCCGCGATGGCGTCGGTGCGGGTGTCCTGCCAGACGATCGCGTTGGCGTACGGCCGGCCGGTGCGCCGGTCCCACACGACCGTCGTCTCGCGCTGGTTGGTGATGCCGAGCGCGCGCAGCCGCAGGCCGGCGAACGCCTCGCGGGCCACGTCGTTCGTGCGTTCCCAGATCTCGAGCGGGTCGTGCTCGACCCACCCGGCGCGGGGCAGGATCTGCCGATGCTCCAGCTGGTGCTGCGCGACGACCCGGCCGGCGTGGTCGAAGACCATCGCGCGGGTGCTGGTCGTGCCCTGGTCGATCGCCCCGATGTACTCATCCACTGGTCGTGTCCACCCTTCCGGGCTCGCGCTGCGCGGGCTCCTGCGCGGGCTGTGCCAGCAGGAAGCGGGTGACGGTCACCCGGTACAGGCCGGCGCCGACGACCCCGCCGAGGATCGGCGCGACGATCGGCACCCAGAAGTACGGATAACCCGTCTGGTCAACGAAGGCGCTGCCGTAGCCGGTGAGGAACGACGCCAGCCGCGGCCCGAGGTCACGGGCCGGGTTGATGGCGTAGCCGGCCGCGGCGCCCCAGGCCATGCCGATCGCGACGACGATGAGGCCGACGATGAACGGCTGCAGGTTCGCCTTCGGCGCCGTGTTCATCGTGTCGGTCACGGCGAGAATCAGGAACAGCAGGATCGCGGTGCCGATGACCTGGTCCCGGAACGCGCCGAACAGGTCGACCGGCAGCGTGCCGTTGCCGGGCAGCGTCGAGAACACCGTCTGCGTCTTGATCGTCAGGCCGGGGTCGGCGGCGTGCAGGATCGAGCCGTAGTTCCACCGCACGAGCAGCGCGCCGGTGAACGCGCCGAGCGTCTGCGCGATCGAGTACGGCAGGACCTTGCGCCACTCGAAGCCGCTGAACATGGCGAGGGCGAAGCTCACCGCCGGGTTGAGGTGCCCGCCGCTGAGCCGGCCGGCGACGTACACCCCGAACGTCACCCCGAAGCCCCACGCCCACGCGATGCTGTCGTGATCGCCCAGCCCGGCTGCGGCCACCTGCGCGACGACGCCGCACCCGAACAGGATGAGGATCATCGTGCCGGCGAACTCGGCGGCCAACTCCCCCATCAGCCCGCGGTCCCGCAGCCAGCGTTTCATGCGCGCGGAGCTACCCGCGGCGTCGCGAGATACGCCAGGTAGGGTCGTCGCATGGCACGGAAGATCGCGACCAACGACCGGGTCGAGCGGGCCGCGCTGCTGGAGTTCCTCCGGCCGCGGCACCGGGCGATCATCATGACGACGCGGGCCGACGGGCGCCCGCAGGCCTCCCCGGTGACGTGCGGTGTCGACACCGAGGGGCGCATCGTCGTGTCGACCTACCCGGAGCGGGCGAAGGTGCGCAACATCCGGCGCGACCCGCGGGTGTCCGTCATGGTGCTGTCCGACGACTGGAGCGACGCCTGGGTGCAGATCGACGGGACGGGCGAGGTGCTCGACCTGCCCGACGCCCTGGAGCCCCTCGTCGAGTACTTCCGCTGCATCTCCGGCGAGCACCCGGACTGGGACGAGTACCGCGCCGCCATGCTCGCACAGGGCAAGTCGCTCGTCCGCGTCACGATCGACACGTGGGGCCCGGTGGCGACCGGCGGCTTCCCGGCCCGCCTGGCCGACTGACGTGCGGGCCGTCGTCTTCGCCGCTGTCAAGCCTTGACGCTCGGCACGCGCTGAGTACAGTCACCGCGTTGTGGACGTCCCCTTTCACGGCGCCGGGGCCGGCACCGCCGAGCTGACGTGGGGCCAGCGGGCGATGTGGCAGGCCATGGAGCGCGAGCGGTCCTGGCTGCCGATGGGCGGGCGGCGGCCGGTGCCGCCCGGCACGACGCTCGATGACGTCGCGGCGGAGCTGCGGTACACCATGGACCGCTATCAGTCGTTCCGCACCAGGCTGCGGTCCCGCCCCGGCGCCGCGCCGCTGCAGGTCGTCGCCGACCGGGGCAGCGCGCGGCTCGACGTGGTGGACGCCGGGGACGACGACCCGGAGATGATCGCCGCCGCCGTCGAGCGGGACCTGCGGGCGTCCTCGCCCGACCTCGAGGCCGAGTTCCCCATGCGCATGGCGGTTGTTCTATCCCGTGGTACCCCGAGCAGGCTCGTCGCCATCATGCCGCACATCGTCACGGACGGGATCGGCGCCGCGATCATGGTGGACGAGGTAACCCGGCGGGCGGCGTCTCCGCCGGAGGGTCTCCAGCCGCTGGACCTGGCCGCGTGGCAGGCGTCGGCGGCCGGCGAGCGCCAGCACGCGGCCGCGCGACGGCACTGGGAGCGGCACGGTGATCTGCTTGCGCCGTTCGGCGCGCTGGTCGGTCCGTCCCGCAAGGGGATCTTCGTGTCGCCGGCCCTCGCCGCCGCCCTCCCCGCCGTGTCCGCGGTAGCCGGCGTTGATTCGGCAACGGTACTGCTGGCCGCGTACATGACGGTCCTCGGCCGGACGACGGACAGCGCGACCATCGCGGTGCGGCAGGTGGTGAGCAACCGGTTCCGCGGCGGGCTGGCCGGCGTCGTCAGCCCGATCACGCAGCTCGGCCTGTGCGTGGCCGACGTGTCCGGCTCGTTCGACGACGCGCTTGCCGCCGTCGCCCGGGCCTCCCTGCCCGCGCAGAAGCACGCCTACTACGACCCGTTCCTGGTCGGTGGCGCCGCCCGTACCGCATGCCTCAACGACCGCCGTTCCGTGCGGGCCGTCGTGCCCGGGGCGTCCTGGGAACCGGGCACGTTCACCTGGGCCGAACCGCCGGTCGGCCCGACCGAGCCGCTGTTCGTGCACGTCGACGACGAGCCGGGTGCGTTGCGGCTCACCGTCGACGTGTCCGTGCCGTCCCTCGATGCCGAGGCGTGCGTACGGGATATCGAGACGCTGCTGGTCTCGGCCGCTCAGCGCACGTAGGCCGGCAGCGGCTCGCGCCGCTCGAGCCACCGTTGCGGGATGCCGTCGCGGCCGGTGTACGCGGCGACGATCCCCGGGCCGTCGCCCCACCTGGGAGAAAGTGCTGCGCGCCGAACGCGTCGCCGACGGAGAGCCCGTCAAGGCTGTCGTAACTGAGGTCGGGGTCGGTCGAGGTCGATCGGATCGATCGATATGGGTCATGGGAGCCCGTTACCTTTCAGCGTGCTTGAGTGAGCACACGGTCGGTAGTCCTGCCTTGCGGCGGGGCGGTCCCGGTCTGACCCGTGGGTGCGGTGCCGGGTTCACGTTTCTCGGCCGCCTGCCCGCGTGTGCGGGTCTTCTGGTCGGCTCCACGTGCTGCCACCGGGCCACTCCCGGCGGTACCGTACTGCGCCGCGAGCGCGGCGAGGTTGCGGGAGGCGTTGTGGTCCCGGTCGATGACCAGGCCGCATGCCTCGCACTGGTATTCGCGCTCGGACAGGGCGAGTTTGGTTTTCACCGCGCCGCAGCCCGAGCAGGTTTTGCTGGAGGGATACCAGCGGTCGGCCACGAGCAGCCGACCACCGTTCCATCTGGTCTTGTACGCGAGATGGCGGCGGATCTCGGCGAACCCGGCGTCGGCGATGTGCCGGGCCAGGCGCCGGTTGGCGATCATGCCGGTGACGTTGAGGTCTTCGACGACCACCGTGCCATACGCCTGGGCCAGCTGGGTGGTGAGCTTGTGCAGGCCGTCGCGGCGCAGGTTGCTCACGCGGGCGTGGGCGCGGCCGAGCCGGGCCGCCGCGCGTTCCCAGCGTCTCGACGGCCGTCGTGCGGTGCGCCGGTCGGGGCCGGTCTTGCGTGCCAGGGCCCGGCCCAGTGCGCGGAGCCGGGTCTGCGCGCTGGTGAGGTGGCGCGGGTTGTCGACCAAAGCGCCGGTAGACAGCACCGCGAGGTGTTTGATGCCGACGTCCACACCGACCACAGCGTCGGGCCGGGCCGGGGCCTGTTCGGCGCGGTCGACCTCGACGGTGAACGCGACGTGCCAGCGCTGGCCGTCCCGCCGGACGGTCGCGGACATGATCCGGGCGGTGCCGGCCTCGACGCGGCGGGCGAGCTTGCGGGCCGACTCGTGCAGCTTCAACCGGCCCAGCCGGGGCAGCACCACATGCTTGCGGTCCGGCTCGACCCGGATCGCGCCGGTGGTGAACCGCACGCTCGGCGTGGTCCGGCGGCGGGCCTTGAACCGCGGGAACCCGACCGGCCGCCCGGCGCGCTTGCCGGACCGGGATTCGGCCCAGTTCTGCAACCCCCGTGCGAGGGCGTCCAGGCCGGTGTTGAACGCTTCCTTCGAGCACTCCGCCCACCACGGCGCCACCTGCGCCTTGGCGGCGTTCCACGCCCGGCGCAACGCCGGCAGCGACCACGACACAGCCGGGGTGAGCTCACCGTCCGGGACACCATACGTGCGTTCCGCGGCCCGCTGGTCCATCACCGCCTTGACCCATGCGAGGGCCCAGTTGTGCGCAACCCGGCCCGCCCCGGCGTGCGCGAGCACAGCCCGCTCCTGGCCCGGGGAGAGATCCAGGGCGAACCGGTACGCCTGGATCGACTTCACACCGGCTGGTCCTCGGCGATCGCGACATCGATGGCGCGCCGGGCGCGGTCCGCAGCGCCGCGGCGGCCGTACAGGCGGACGCACAACGACGTCAGCATCTCCGTCACGTCGCGCACGAGGTCGTCGTCGACCTCGGCCGGGTCCACCACCAGTAGCCGCCTGCCCTGTGCAGCCAACGCAGCTTCGACGTAGTCGGCGCCGAAACGAGCGAACCGGTCCCGATGCTCCACCACGATGGTGGACACGGCCGGATCGCGCAGCAGAGCCAGGAACTCCTTGCGATGCCCATCGAGAGCAGAACCGATCTCGGTGACAACCCGGTCGACCGCGATCTTCCGACCAGTGGCCCAGACAGCGACCCGGGCGATCTGCCGATCCAAGTCCGACTTCTGCTCGGCCGACGACACTCGGGCATACACGACAACCTGCCCAACATCCGAAGCCGCGCCGGTCACCGGTATCAGCGGTTCGCCGACCATGATGAGACGACCGAGCCGGTACACAGGAACGGGCAAGGTCCCAGATTCGTACCGCCGCCGTGCGGTCGCGTACGAGACGCCGGTGGCCGCTGCCCACTCCTTCAAATTCACACAACCACCATAGCTAACTAGTGAGCACTAATGAGCACTAATGACCTCAGCGGCCTTTGACCCTATCGTGCCACTTCGCGCGCTCCCGCCACAGCCTCCTTCGATGCCGCCTCCGCCCTCCTTGCCTGGGCTGTTTCCTCGCCTGTCTGCTGGGCCGTCTCCTCGGCTGCCTGCCGGACTGCCCGCTCGGCTGTCTGCTCGGCCGCCTCCCGGGCCGCCTACTGGACCGTCCCCTCGGCCGTCTGCTCGACCCTCTCCTCGGCCGCCTCCCGGGCCGTCTACTGGGCCGCCTGCTCGGCCGTCTCCTCGGCTGGCTGCTGGGCTGGCTTCTCGGCTGGCTGCTGGGCCGCCGCTTCGGCTGGCTGCTCGGCTTTCTCCGGTGGCGGGCGGTGGACGGCCAGGGCGGCCGCGACCAGGGCGATGCCCGCGACGTCCTGGGCGGTCGGCAGCTGGGCCAGCACCACGAGGCCGACGACCGTCGCCGAGGCGGGCAGGACGCTGAGCATCAGTGCGAACGTCGACCGGCGCACGCGGGCCATCGCGAGCTGGTCGGCGACATACGGGATCACGGAGGAGCACACGGCGACACCCAGACCGGCCAGCAGCCACGTGGGATGCACCAGGGCCGGCGCGGCGTCGAGAACCCCGACCGGGGCTGCCACCACCGAGGCCACCAGCATAGCCGCCCCCAACCGGTCCACACCGCCCCCAGCCGTCTCCGTGGCCAGTCGATGACCCAGCGTGACGTACACCATGAACAGCCCGCAGTTGAGGAACGCGAAGAGCAGGCCGAGCGGCTCGCCGCCGAGCCGGACCTCGGTCAGCAGTGCGACGCCGGCGATCGCCAGGACCAGCGCGACGGCGTTGCGCGGGCCGCGGACTCCCGCCGCGGCCAGGACGACGACGCCGAGGAACTCGATCGCGCCGACCGTGGCGAGGGGCAGGCGCTCGATGGCGAGGTAGAACACGGTGTTCATGGCGGCCAGCGCCGCACCGAACCCGAGCAGGACCGCGCCGCCCCGGCGCAGGACCCGCCACGGGCGGCGCCACACGGCGAACACCAGTGCCGCGAAGACGATCCGCAGCCACGCGACGCCGGCGGCGTCGACGTGCGCGAACAGCAGCACGGCGAAGGCGGGGCCGAGGTAGTGGAAGACGGCGCTGACAGCCAGCAGCGCCGGGGCCGGGATACGGGTGGTCACTGGTCGATCGTGGGCTGCCGGCGGTACAACATGAAGGGCAGAATGAAGGCGGAGGAGGCGTTGTGCCTGCAGATTCCAGGCATCCACTGCTCGACGCGACCAACTTGCGACTGCTCGCCGAGCTCAGCAGCAATCCGCGCTTGTCGATGTCTGAGCTCGGGCGGCGGGTGCGGATGTCGGCGCCGGCGGTGACGGAGCGCGTCCAGCGCCTGGAGCAGGCCGGGATCATCAGGGGGTACCGTCTGGAGCTCGATCCGGCGGCCTTCGGGCTTGCGGTGACGGCGCTGGTGCGGGTGCGGCCCGGGCCGGGCCAGCTGCCCGCGGTGGCACAGGCGGCGCGCGAGACGCCGCAGGTCGTGGAGTGCCTGCGGGTCACCGGCGAGGACTGCTTCGTACTGACCGTGCACGCCCCGTCGCTTGCCGGGCTGGAGGAGGTGCTCGACCGCTTCCTCCTGTTCGGCCAGACGACGACGTCGATCGTCGTCTCGACGCCGGTGCCGCAGCGTCCGCCGCCGCTGGAATGATCTTGCGAAAAATTGTCGGTGGTGGCCGCTATGGTCTGGGCTGTGAACGCGGTGCAGACGTATCGGTATCTCGCCCCCTCCGGGCTGACCGGCTCCGGAGTGGCGCTGCAGACGTGCGGCGGGCCGGCCGCCAACCCCCGGTTCTTCTCCGGCTTCCTCACGACGCCACCGGCCGCGGCGGCCGGGCTGCTGGCGGTCGCCGAGGTGGCGCGCACACGATATTTCCAGCCGGCCAGCCCGGCGAGCCTCGACCCGGTCGTCACCGGCAGCGAGGACCGCCTGCGGTTCGAGTCGTTCTCCGGCTGCTGCGGGGTGTATGCGCGGCTGGACGCGCTGCCCGCCGGGCTCGACGGCGACATCGTCGCGCACGGCACGACCAACGTCGACGTCAACCGGCCGCTGCGGGAGGCGCTCGCCCGGGTGGCCGGGATCGAGCCGCTGCACCTGTCGGTCGGGCCCGACGACCTCACCGTGTCCACAATGGACGGCTCGGTGGTGGAGCGGAAGGTGCCGCTGCCGGCGCGGTGGCTGCGCGGGTTCGCCGAGGTGCACGTGCTGGCGGCGGCGTTCGAGCCGCGGGCCGAGCTGCCGGCGGCGGAGGCGGCCGCGTTCCTGCGCCGGCTGCCGGGCGCGAGCGACCGGTCGGTGCTGTGGGCGGTGCCGGCCGGGCGGACGCTGCGGCTCACCTCCCGGCCTGCGCCGGGCGCCGTGTGCCTGGCCGGTGCCGGGCGGCTGGCGGCGCTGCGCGGGATGCTGCGGTTCGCGACGTCGCTGCGGGTCTACGGGCCGGCCGTGCGGGCCGGGTCCGCGCCGGTCGCCAGCACCTGGGAGCTCGACACGGGCGCGCTGCGGCTGTCGCTGACGCTGTCTCCCGAGCCCAATCGCGGGTTCTCCGGCGAGGGCGCGGCGCTCGCCGCGCTGGCCGGCGACGACGTGACCGACGACGCCGAGCTGGTGAGCGCGCTGCTGTCGTGGGACCCGACGATCGACGTCGACGCCCTCGCCACCGCGGCGGGCCTCGGCGTCGACCGGGTCCGCGGCGCGCTGGCCCAGCTCGGCACCGCCGGGCGGGTCGGGTTCGACGTCTCCGAGGCGGCGTATTTCCACCGCGTCATGCCCTACGAAGCGGGCCGGGCCGAGCGCGACAACCCGCGGCTCGCCGGCGCCCGAGCGCTGGTCGACGCCGGCGCGGTCGAGCTCGACGGCGACACGGCGGCGACGGTGCGCAGCGGCGACCAGGTCTATCGGGTGCGCCGCAGGCCCGACGGCGGGTTCACCTGCACCTGCCCGTGGTGGGCGAAGCATCGCGGCGACCGCGGTCCCTGCAAGCACGCCCTCGCGGTGTCGATGACGGTGCGGGTGCCGGCATGACCGCCGGGCTGTTCGACTTCGACCTGGTGACCGACGGGCGGGTCGACGCGACCGCGGCGGCGTTCCAGGGGTTCGACGACGCCCAGCGGGCGGTGCTGTTCGAGGAGCTCTCGGCGTACGTGAAGCGCCGCCGTGAGAACTGGTGGTGGGGCAATGACGCGGCCGCCCTCGCCGTCGCGACCGTGGGCTGCGCGCCGAGCGCCGCGGCGGCCGCGAAGCTGCTGGCCCGCTCGTCCGTGGCCGTGCTCGGTGAGGCGCTCCTGCCGGTGCGCGCCGTCGCCGCGGCGCGGGGCGTGGCCTGGCTGCCCGACCTGGCCCACCGGATTGCGGCCTCGTTCACGCGGGACGACTTCCCCCGCTGGCCGTTCGTCGCCGGGCTCCTCGCCGGCGCGGCCCCGCCCACGAGTGCGAACTTCGTCCGCGGCTGGCTCGCCCACCTCACGTCCCCCAGCGAGTTGCGCGCCCGCCCGCGGCCGGTGCTCGACAAGCTGCGCACCGACCCGTTCCTCGACGCGCTGCTGCCGGTGGTGTTCGAGCTCGACGAGGTTCCGGCCGCCCTGCTGCTGTACGAGGCGCACCCCGACGGACGGCTCGGGTTCGTGCGGGCCCTGGCCGTCCTCGCCGCCGAGGAGCGGCTCGACCGGGCCGCGCTGCTGGACGGCTGCGTGGCCGGGCTGCTGCGCGGCGGCCGGCCGGGCGCCCAGCGCGGGCTGCTCGCGCTGCACGACGCCCTGACGCCCACGCCCGCGGAGATCACCGCCCGCGCGGGGGACTACCTGCGGCTGCTCGCCGACGGGCCGGCACAGGCGGCGGGCACGGCCCAGAAGGCACTGCGCGACACCGACGCGGCCGAGCCCGACGCGCTGCTCGACGCCTCGGCCGCGGTGCTGCTGCGGCCCGACAAGGGCCTGGTCCGGGCCCAGCTGACCTGGCTCGACCGGGCCGCGGCCCGCCACCCCGCCCGCGCCGCCGAGTTCGCCGCCGCCATCGCCGTCGCCTGCACCCACGACGCCATCGACATCCGCGAGCGGGCCGCCACGCTCGCCGCGAAGCACACCCGCTCACCCGCCGCCGGGGCCTCCGCAGCCGCCGGGGCCGCGCTTTTCGGGTCGGGTGACGACCTGCCGCCGCCCGCCGGGCCCGCCCCCGCGCCGGTGCCGATCACCGACCCGGACGAGCTGGCGGAGGAGCTGGCCG
>NZ_JBEXCY010000153.1:0-28563 GCF_040605515.1 Dactylosporangium sp. NPDC005572
CGCGCCTGAGGCCTGCCGCGCCTGAGGCCTGCCGCGCCTGAGGCCTGCCGCCCCTGAGGCCTGCCGCGCCGCCCGCGGCCCGCACGCCGAGGACCTCGTGCCCGCCGGACACGAGGTGCTCGACGCGTACGGCGCCTTACGGGCCTGCCGCGCCTAAGGCGCCTTCTGTGAGGCGGCGGGCGGCTTCTGCGACGCGGCCGGGGCCGACTGCGACGCGGCCGGCACCGATCGCGACGGCGCCGGGGCCGACTGCGACCCGGCCGGGCCTCCGTTGCCCGGCGGTAACGGCGCCCGGCCGTCGGCGGAGACCCAGAGGGCGACGACGCCGTCCGGCAGCGGTGCCGTGTCGTACACGATCCAGGTGGCCGGGACCTGGTCCTCCGGCGTGTCCAGCGACTGCCAGCCGACCCGGTACGTCGCCGTCTGCCCGCGCGTGCCCAGGATCCGGCGGGCGTCGGCCACTGTGCGGCCCCGCAGCTGCGCCGCGTCGGCGTTCTCCTGCGCGGAGCCGCCGTCGACCCACTCGCCGGGCTTGGCGGTGCGGCCGAACGACAGCCGTGCGTACGAGGTGAACGTGACCGGCACCCGCACGGCGATCGCGCAGGAGCCGTTGGGGCTGCAGTGCCCGGGCGACTCGACATACTCGAGCTTCGGGCCGTTGCCGGTGTCGCCGATCTCGCTGAAGACGATCCGGCCGACCTGGCCGGCGTCGACGGGGACCAGCGTCAGCTCGATGTTCAAGCCGTGCCGGGCCAACTCCTGCCGGTACCGGGCCGGGTCCGCGTCCGGGTCGACGATGCGGATGGTGATGTACTGCGAGTCGCGCGTGATGTCGAGCGCGTGCGCGGGCGCCGGGCCGCCCCCGGGCAGCAGCGCGATGACGACGAACGCCACCACCGCGGCCGCCGCCGCGGCCGGCACCGCGATCAGGAACCGGTGCCGGGTGCGGTTCGCGCGCCGGATGCCCTCCAGCAGCGCGGTGGCGGCCGGCCCGTGCGGGTCGGCGGCGGCCGGCGGGACGGCCCGCGGCGGGGCGAGCAGCCGCACCAGCCGGTCCTGGTCCTGCTCCGTGGGGTGGCTCATGCCCGTGCTCCTCGGTCGGTGGTCGGGATCGGCTCGCCCAGCGCGGCGCCGAAGCGCTGCCGGGCGCGGTGCAGGCGGATGCGGACGGCGTTCGGCGTGCAGTCCAGCGCGACGGCCAGCTCGTCGGTGGTGAGGCCCTCCCACGCCACCAGGCGCAGCAGCTCCCGGTCGGCCTCGGGCAGGGCGTCGAAGGCGCGGGTCACGTGCTCCGGCAGGTCCGGCGCGGCGGCCGGGACGGTCGCCAGCTCGCGGCGCAGCTGGTCGGCGAGGCCGGCCCGGCGCCGCTCGGCCCGCCCATGGTTGGCCAGCACGTTGCGGGCGACGCCGAACAGCCAGGCGCGGGCCCGGTCGGCCGGGATGTCGGCGAAGCGCCGCCACGCGACGAGGAAGGTCTCGGCGACCACGTCGGCCGCCGCCTCCGGCGGGTCGACCCGGCGCAGGGCGTAGCCGAGCAGGTCCTGGTAGTGGGCGCGGTACAGGCGTTCGTAGCGGTCGGCGGCGGGCGCGGCGCGGGCCAAGGTCCAGCTCCTCACGGTCGGCGAGGCCGGGACGGGGTGCCCGGTCACCATTACATGTCCGCGTACCGCCGGGACGTTTCAGCCCGCACACGGCGACGCCCCGCCGGCAACGGTGACCGGCGGGGCGTCGGGTGCGTGCTGTTCAGGTCAGGTGGCGGTGCAGGAGACCGCCGGGGCGGTGTTCGTGCCGTTCCACGAGCCGAGGAACCCGAAGTTCGTGCTCGCCCCGGCGCCGAGCGTGCCGTTGTAGCTGACGTTGCGGGCGGTGACCGCCGCGCCGGAGCTGGTGATCGTCGCGCTCCAGGCCTGGGTGACGGTCTGGCCGTTGGCGTAGGTCCAGGTCACGGTCCAGCCGGTGATGGCGGCGGTACCGGCGGTGACCTTCACGTCGGCCTGGAAGCCGCCGGGCCACTGGCCCACGATCGCGTACGTGGCGGTGCAGCCCTTCGTGCCCGACGACGGCGACGGCGAGGCCGACGAGCGGCTCGGCGACGGCGACGGGGAGGCGGAGGAGCGGCTCGGCGACGGCGACGCGGACGACGGCGACGGGTTGCCGCCGAAGATGGTCGCCTCCTTGGCGGTGGCCTTGATGCCGTTCGTACCGTTGAAGATGCGCTGGCCCCAGGTGGTCAGCTGGGCCGGGTTGAAGTTCGTCGCCATGTCGAGGATCGGGTCGGTGTTGCCGCTCCACGACCAGCCGAGGTAGCCGAGCCCGCGGGCCTGCGCCTGGGCCAGGATCGTCTCGTGGTCGACCTCGTTGCTGTTGAACTGCCAGCCGAACTCGCCGATGACGAGCGGCCAGCCCGCGGCCTGGATCCGGTCGAGGTAGTCGATGACCTTCGCCGCGGTGTTGTAGACGGCGTACATGTGGATCGACAGCACCGTGTTGTGCTGGGTGTCGGCGTTGAGCACCGTCTGGCCGTTGTCGCGCATGACGTTCTGCCAGTCCTGGCCCCAGTTCGGCGCGTCCACCATGATGAGGTGCTCGAAGCCGTTGCTGCGCAGCTTCTGGATCGCGGCGACGGTCGCGGCCGTCCACTGGCCCGGGTTGTTGTTGCCGATCGGCTCGTTGCCGATGTTGATGACGACGTAGTTCTCCTGGCCGACCAGGTTGGCCTTCTGGCTGATCCAGTAGTTGACCGCCTCGTCGAGGGTGGCGGCCGCGCCGTCCTCGCCGTAGCCGGTGGTGTCGTGGACCTCCAGTACGCAGATCATCCGGTTGGTCTTGCACAGCTGGATGACCTGCGGCACGTCGTTGGACGGCCCCCAGCGCTTGCCGCTGCCGAGCACCACGCGGACGGTGTTGGCGCCCAGCGCCTTGATGTTGGCGAACGAGCTGGTCTGGCCGGTGTACCAGACGTGCGGGTGGTTGACCCCGCGCATGATGAAGTTCTGGCCGTTGGCCTCGACGATGTTCCGGCCGCTGATGTGCAGCCCGACCGCGGCGGACGCGGGCTGCGCGTAGATGAGCACCGAGGCGGCGGCGGCGACCAGGGCGGCGCCGAGGATGGCGAGTCGTCTCTTCTTCATGACCTACCTCAGGACGGGGGAGGGGGCACGCTGTAGTCCGGGCGGACGATACGCGTCGATGTTTCGAAACGCGATCGAACCGCTTCGATCAGCTGTGCGCGATGCCTTGGCGCACGCTCCCGACCTGGGGTACCGCCCCTTCCGGCGCTCGGCGCGCCGGACGGGACGGGGATGAAAGATACAGTCAGCCGCCGCAGTCCTCGAGCTCCCGCAGCGAGTAGATGATCTGGTAAGCCGTTCCAGCCCCGGCCTGAACCGCTCAACACCACGCCGCTACGGTGCTGCGGTGGCTTCCCGGTCATCGGCTCGGTCGTCGCCCTGCCCACCGCGGCCGACCTCGGCGACGTGGTGGCCGCCGGGTCCGTCCGTGGTCGCGCTCGGCGCGAACCGGGCCGGCGGCAGCGGCCGGCTCGACCGAACGGGGGACGTGATTCCGGGAAATTCGCCCGCTCGGTGCAGCTCTTTCCACGTCAGCCGCACGTTGCCGGAATGCGCATTGCTGGACGAGACGCCCGCTTGCCATACTTCGCGCCAGCAGATGCTCGCCGATCGAGTTAGGCCGACTTCAATGGCTCGTCCTCCGCACCGTTGGCCCGCAGTGGATGACGACTGCCTGTTCTGTGCCGTGAATCATGCCTCGGACGAGGCGTTGGAGTGGTACGACCGGCCGATCTTCCGCGATCCGGAGGCGGGTGTCGCCATAGCGGCACTGGGGTCGTTCGTGCCCGGCTACGTGCTGGTCGCGCCCGCGTGGCATCTCAGCTCGGTCCAAGGGCTGCCGACAGGTGTGGTGTCGGGGTTCATCGACTTCCTGACCCGAGTGGTGGACCAGGTCGAGACCGCGTTCGGACCTTGCACGGTCTTCGAGCACGGCAGCTGCCGGTCGTCCGAGCGCAGGCGGTCGGCCTGCCTCACCCATGCGCACGCCCACGTCATTCCCGGTCGATACTCGTTGGGCTCGCTGGGGTTGCCCGTGCGCGTGTTCGACGATTTCGCGACGTTCGCGGCGCTGCCGGTTCAGGACCGATTCGACGGGTATCTGATGTACCGAGAACCTGATGGGCCGGTGTGTTACGCCGAGGATCTCGGCGTTTCGCAGTATTTCCGGCGACATATCGCCGCAACGCTCGGCGCGGCTGACGACTGGGACTACGCGGTCTTTCCACACTGGGACAACATGCGGCTTTCCATCCGCGAACTCACGTCCACACCGACCAGGATTGGGATTTGATGACGTTTCGCACGGCGACGCTCCCCTCGCAGGTCCACTTCTGGGACACGTGGCACCTCCACCGCGGTGCGACCGGCGAGGACCCGTTGCATCGGGAACTGCGCCAGCGGTTCCTGGACCTGATGCCGGCCGGCGAACGGGTGAACGTCGCGGATCTCGGATGTGGACAGGGGCACGACGCGATGGCGTTCGCCGCCGCCGGCCTCACCGTGACGGCGATCGACTTCTCGCCCGTTTCGGTGCGGCAGGTGCGGCACCTGGCCGGCCAGGCACACCGCAGTGTCGCGGCGGTGTGTCACAACCTGGCCGAACCCCTGCCCCTGTCGGCCGACTCGATGCACGGCGTCTACGCGCACCTGTCCCTGCACTACTTCGACGACGCGACCACCCGGTCGCTCTTCGCCGAGATCCGGCGGGTGCTCGTCGCGGGCGGAGTGCTGGTGTTCAGCGTCAAGTCGACCGATGACCCGTACTTCGGGACCGGTGACGAGGTCGGACCGAACATGTACTGCCGCAACGGTCACCTGCGGCACTTCTTCGGAAGCGAGTACCTCGAGTCGCTGCTCGTGGAGTGGAAGCAGGAGGATGTCCGGCCCTGCGCCGGCCGCTACGCGAGCCAGGAGCCGAGCGCGTTCTTCCATGTGGTGGCGCGAAAGCCCGAGTAGCGGAAAGCGGCGCGCGTGGACTCAATCGATACCGCCGAGATCGAGGCCTGCGTCGACCGCTCCGTCCGGCTGCTGCGGCGGACGTTCCGCAAGCACGGGCCGGGCGGCGGCTGGTATCACGACCTGGAGAACGGTCCGCCGGGTCCGTCGGCGACCGCCGCCGGCCTGGCCTCGACGCTGATCGTCGCCCGATCCGACGAGCACGTCGCCGACGCGTTCGCGTTCCTCAAGTCGCGCCAGTGCCGGTCCGGCGACCGCCTGATCGACGGCGGGTGGGCGGTCAACACCAGCAACGGCGTTCCGGTGTCCGAGTGCACGGCCCTGGTCATCTGGTTGATCGCCCGCTGCGGAACGCACCGCACGCCGTCCGCGCCGGACCTCCGGCGGGCCGTGCGGTGGCTGGCGCGCAACCAGAACACGGACGGCGGCTGGGGCTCGTTCGGCGGTCAGCCGTCGCGCACGTGGCTGACGGCGCTGTCGGTCCGGGCGCTGAGCGCGGCACGCGCCGCGGATCCCAGCCTCCGGCGCGGCGTCCAGTGGCTGCGGGAGCACTGCGGCGAGGCCGGTGGGTGGGCCGAGATGCCCGGCGCTCCGCCGACCGTCACCCACACCGCGCTGGTCCTGACTGCGCTGCACGAGGCAGGAACACCCGCGCAGGACCCGAGACTGCGCGACGGCTACGCCTGGCTCCTGCAGCACCTCGATCCGGCGCGGCTGCACGACGACGAGGCCCGGTACGAGGTCTACAACGTGACCCGCACGTCGGCTGACGGCAGCGCGTCGACGTGGGTGAGCGCGGTGTGGCACCCGGGGCTGCCCTATGCGGTGTCGGCCCTCACCCGGCACGCCGGCGAGCTGGCGGCGCCGGTGCTGTTCACCGCGGTCAACACGCTGTTGCGCGGCCAGCGTGCGGACGGCCGCTGGCCGGGCGTCGACGGTGCCGCCCGCCTGTCGATGTGGGACGTCTGGCCGTACCTCGACGCGCTGCACGACGTCGAGACGATGCGCCTGGCGCACCGGGGCGACCGGCTGGTGCTGCTGCGGCCCGGGGCCGTGCTGGTCCAGCGGCCGTCGGTGCGGTCGGTGCCACCTGCGCGCATGTTGACCAGGCCTCGCCGCACCCGGTGGGGGTCGCTGCTGCGCCGTCACTGGGCGATCGGGATCCTCGTCGTCTCGGTGGTGGTCGGCGCGGTAGCGGGCCTGCTGGGCGTGATCGCGCCACGCGAGCTCGTGCTCGGGCTCCTGGTCCCGGTCATCCTGGTGTTCGTCCAGCGGGCCATGCGGCCGTCCCGCTGAGCACGTCACGGAGGATCGCGACCGCCTCGTCCAGCGACGGGCAGACATGGCTGGCGTGGTACCGCAGCCACGGGCGCTCCTCGTACCCCGTCGAACCGACGTACACGACCGCCGGGATGCGCCACAGGTGTGCATAGACGAGCTCGGCGACGCAGCCGATGTAGTTGCGGGCCGGGATCGTCATGTCGACCAGCATCGCGTCGCTGCGGCGGAGCAGGGCGAGGTCCAGTTCGACGACGGCGGTGGCGTGCGCGCCGCCGGTGAGCCCCCGCAGTCCGGCGCCGGCCTCGTGTTCGACGGGATCGACGAGTCGTAGGCCGAATCCCGCAAGCGCCTCGCGGGCCCGGGCCGACGACACCGCGACCTCGGTGGGGTCGACGAGGTCCACTGCTCGGGCGAAGTAGACGGACGGCAGTGGGCGGACGGCTTCCATGCCCGGCAACAGTACCGAGCACGGCCTCCGGTCAGCGGCCGATCATCCCCGCTGACAGGTCGATGTCGGCGCCGCTGAGGCCCGGCATGTTCAGGATCGCGGCCGTGGCCAGGGCGACCTCCTCCTCGGTGACCATGCGCTGCAGGGCCGCCCGTGAGACGAACGCCGCCTCGGCCTCCGCCGGGGTCGTGCCCGTGCGCTGCGCCTCCAGAGCGAAGTTGCGGGTCATCCGCGGGCCCTCGACCGGGCCGGGGGACAGGGTGTTCACCGCGACGCCGAGCGGGCCCACCTCGTGGGCGAGGGTCGTCGTCAGGCCGATCACCGCCATCTTCGAGGCCGTGTACGGCGTGCGCCGTGCGAGCGGGCGTTTGCCGCTCACCGAGGCGACGTTGACGATGTCGCCCCGGCCCGCCGCGATCATCCTCGGCAGGAAGGCGCGGCACATGAGGTACACGCCGCGGACATTGACGGCGAAGACCTCGTCCCAGTCGCCCGGCTCGACCTCCCACAGCGAGGCTACCGGGCCGGCGATGCCGGCGTTGTTGACGAGGATGGATACGTCCTCATCGGCCAGCCTCGACGCCAGGGCATCGACGGACGACGGGGAGGACGTGTCGACCGGGGCCACCACGGACGGCGCCGGCAGCGATGCCGCCACCGCGTCGAGCTTGGCGCGGTCGCGGCCGGACAGGATCACCCGCGCGCCGCGGGCGGCCAGCAGCAGCGCGACGGCGCGGCCCAGGCCGTTGCCGGCGCCCGTCACGAGGGCGGTACGGCCCGCGATCCGGTCGGTCACCTCGGGTACCACGGCAGCGGCGCGCCCGCGTACTTGTGCGCGCGCACGTCGCCGGAGCGGGCGTGGCCCTCGAACAGCTCGACGCGCGAGGCGCGGCCGCACAGCTCGCCCAGCCGGGCGCTCGCCGCCGGGTCGGTGACCTCCTGGTACGTCACGGTCTTGAGGTACTTGCCGACCCACAGGCCGCCGGTGTAGTTGGCCGCACCACGGGTGGGCAGGGTGTGGTTGGTGCCGATGACCTTGTCGCCGTACGAGACGCAGGTGCCCTCGCCGAGGAACAGGGCGCCGTAGTTGCGCATCACCTCGAGCGCCTCGCGCGGCTCCTCGGTGAGCACCTGGACGTGCTCGAAGGCGTAGCGGTCGGCGAGCGCCCAGGCGGCGGCGCGGTCGGGCACGACGACGACCTCGCCGTGGTCGCGCCAGGCCGGGCCGGCGAAGTCGACGGTGGGCATGCCGGGCAGCAACTCGTCGACCAGCTCGAGCACCCGGCGGCCGAGCGCCTCGGACGTGGTGATGAGCACCGCGGGCGAGTCGGGGCCGTGCTCGGCCTGGCTCAGCAGGTCGACGGCGACCACGAACGGGTCGGCGTGCTCGTCGGCGATGACCAGGATCTCCGTCGGGCCGGCGAACAGGTCGATGCCGACCTCGCCGAAGAGCTGGCGCTTGGCCTCGGCGACGTAGGCGTTGCCGGGGCCGGCCAGCAGGTCGACCCTGCCGATCGTCTCGGTACCCAGGGCGAGCGCGGCGACGGCCTGGGTGCCGCCGAGCAGCAGGATCTCGTCGGCGCCGGCCAGGTGCAGGGCGGCGACGGTCGCGGCCGGGATCTCGCCGCGGATCGGCGGGGTGCAGGCGGTGACCCGCTCGACGCCGGCCACCTTGGCGGTCACGACGGTCATGTGGGCCGAGGCGACCAGCGGGTAGCGCCCGCCGGGCACGTAGGCGCCGGCCGCGGCGACCGGGATGTTCCGCTGCCCGAGGAACACGCCCGGCTCGGTCTCGACCTCGAAGTCGGCGAGCGACTCGCGCTGCCGCTCGGCGAACGAGCGGACCCGCGCCTGCACGGTGCGGATGTCCTCGACCGCCTGGGCCGGTACGGTCGCCACGATCTTGTCGATCTCGTCGGGGGTCAGCCGGAACGAGTCCGGCGACCAGCCGTCGAAGCGCTCGGAGTAGCGGCGCACGGCGGCGTCGCCCTCGGCGCGCACGGCGGCGATGACCTCGGCCACGGTCTCCTGGACCTGCCGGCGAGCCGCGGGGTCGCCGGCCCGCGGCGACGTCTCCTTCAAACGGAAGACCATCAGCTCACCGTGAGTTGCATACGTATACTTGTCAACCGTGGCGCGGCGGGTCACCAGCTTCGACGTGGCGGCGCTCGCGGGCGTCTCCCAGCCGACCGTCTCGCGAGCGCTGCGCAACCTGCCCGGCACCGCACCGGAGACGCGCGGGAAGGTGCTGCGGGCCGCGGCCGAGCTGTCGTACGTGACGAGCGACCGCGGGCGGGCGCTGTCGACGAGCAGCACCCGGCGGATCGCGGTGGTGGCCGCCGAGCTGACGAACCCGTACTACCCGGAGCTGGTCGAGCCGCTGCGCCGCGAGCTGGCGCGGCACGGCTACCGCACGGTGCTCGTCGCCGACGGCGACGACCTCGTCGACGGCTCCTACGACGGGGTCGTGCTCACGACCACCACCCGGCACTCGGCGCTGCCGCGCGACCTCACCGAGCGGGGCGTCCCGCACGTGCTGGCCAACCGGCTGCTCGACCAGCCCGAGTCGCCCGGCTGCGCGATCGACAACCACGCCGGCATGCGGGTCGTCGCCGACCTCCTCGCCGGGCTCGGCCACACCCGGATCGGCGCCGTCCACGGCCCGGTGGACACCTCGACCGGCCGGGAGCGCGCCGACGGGCTGCGCGCGGGCCTACGCCGGCACGGCCTGCATCTGCGCCGCGCGTACGTGCGCCGGGTGCCGTTCAGTCACGACGCCGGGTGCGCCGCGACAAGCGAGCTTCTCGGGCTCGACGACCCGCCCTCCGCCATCGTCTGAGGCAACGACGTCATCGCCCTCGGCGCGCTGTCCGCCGCCCGTGAGCGCCGTATCCGCGTGCCCGAGGACCTCACGGTGATCGGTTTCGACGACATCCCCGCCGCCGGCTGGCCCCTCATCGGCCTGACGACGATGCGCTGCGACCTCGCGGAGCTGGCCCGCACCGCCGTCGAGCTGCTGCTGGCCCAGCTCGACGGCGCCACGGGGGAGTTCCCGCAGCGCCGGCTTCCTCCGGTACTGGTGGAGCGGCAGACCCACGCCCGAAGGGCCCGGACGTCGTCGAGACGTGCTACTCAGGCGGCGGCTGAGTAGTGCGACGGATGCCCCGCGCCGGGCGCGCCGGTAGCGTCGGCGGCATGGGGGAACCGACACTGCGCCGGAGCGTCTCGTCGGCGCTCGGGGTGGCCGGGCTGACGGCGCTGTGGATCGCCGGGGTGGTCGCGCTGGTGCTGGCCGCGTTCGCGCGCATGCTGGACTCGGCGGACGCGCTCGCACCCGGGGAGCTGCCGGCGCCCGCGCCCGCCCTCAGCCTCGGCGTGCTGGAGCTGGTGCTGGCCGGGGTCCTGGTCGGCGGGCCGCTGCTCATCGCCGCGGTGGCCCGCTGGTGGCAGTTGCCGGGTGTGACGCGGGCGTACCTGGTCGTCGCCGGCGTCGCCGCCCTGCCGGCCCTGCTGGCCGGGGTGATCGGCTGGCGGGAGCTGCACCCGGAGCCGCCGCCCGGGCCGCCGTCGCCCCCGTCGCGCTGCGCGGTCCACAGCGGCGGCACGAACACCTGCCCCGGCGGCTGACCGCCGCCCGCCCGGGTCGGCCCCCAGGATCAGCGCAGGTGGCGGAGGGCCGACGGGCCGGCGGTGAAGGTGTACTCGCCCGGCGGGGTCACCAGGGCCTCGCCCGACCAATAGGCGAGCGCCTCTTCCGGTACATCGAGGATCACCGTTGCCGACTCGCCCGGGTCCAGGGAGATGCGCTCGAAGCCGGCCAGGCGGCGGGCCGGGGACGGGACCGGCCATGCGTGCGGGGTCACGTAGAGCTGGACGACCTCGTCGCCGGCCCGGTCGCCGGTGTTCGTCACGGTGACGCGGGCGACCAGACCGTCGACGGAGAGCGGGCCGTAGGCGAACGTCGTGTACGACAGGCCGTGGCCGAAGGGGTACAGCGGCTCGCCCCGGAAGTACTGGTAGGTCCAGCCGGAGCCGATGACGTCGTAGTCGGTCGGCGCGGGCAGCGCGGTGTCCCCGCGGTACCACGTCTGCGGCAGGCGGCCGGCCGGGCTGAAGTCGCCGAGGAGGGCGCGGGCCACCGCCGATCCCAGCTCCTGGCCCGCGTGGGAGGTCCACAGGACGGCCGGGACGTGGTCCTGGGCCCAGTCGATCGCGTACGGGTAACTCGACACCAGGACCAGCACCACCGCCGGGTTGGCCGCGCAGACCGCCCGCAGCAGCGCCTCCTGCGACGGCGGGAGGGCCAGGCCGTCCCGGTCGACGGTCTCGCGGCCGTTGATGTGCGGGTCGTTGCCGAGGACCACGACCACCCGGTCGGCGTCCCGGGCGGCCGCCACCGCCGCCTCGACGCCGGAGGCAACCGGCTCGACACCGAAACGGGCCGCGTCCGAAAGGTGCTCTGAGGAAGCGGTCAGCGCGGCCGTCACGAAGCGGCCCGAGGCGTTCGAGCGCAGGGCGAAGCCCCCGTCGACCGGGTGCAGCTCCCACAGCTCCCGCACCTCCCAACCGTCCGGCGTCGGCGCGTCGAGGGACAGCACGCCCGCCTCGTCGGCGGTGAGGTATCCGGTCGGCGCCAGGAACGTGTGCACCGGCACCGGGCACTGCACGCTGGTGCCCCAGTCCTGGTGGGCGAGCACGACGTCCCCCAGGAAGCCGGGCAGCGTGAGCCGGACCCGGTCCAGGCCGTCGACCGCGGTCACCCGGTCGGCACCGAGCCGGGCCCGCAGGCCGTCGGCGACGGTGACCGCGTAGGGGAGGCTGCCGCTGTACCAGTCGCGCAGCACCCGGTCGCCGAGGTGCCCGACGACGGCGACCCGGCCGGGCGCCGACAGCGGCAGCGCGTTCGCGGCGTTCTTCAGCAGCACGATCCCCTCCCGGGCGGCCCGGGCGGCCAGCCGCCCGTGCTCGGCACACGCGATGACCTCACGGCGCGTCCCGGCATAGGGGTCTGTCGATGATGAGAACTCGCCGGTGCGGGCGCGCATCGCGAGGAGACGGCCGACCGCCGCGTCGACGTCCGCGAGCGTGATCAGGCCGCGGTCGAGGGCCTCGGTGAAGGCGGCGACGGTCGGGCCGCCGTCGGGGCCGTTGTCGGTGAAGCTGTCGACGCCGGCGAGCAGGGCCGCGGCGTGCCCCTCGGCGGCGGTGGCGAACTGGGCCCGCAGGTTGCTCGGCGCATAGGCGTCCGAGCAGATCACGAGGTCCGGCGCCGCCGAGCGCAGCTGCGCCAGCAGCGGGTGCACGTGGTTCGGCACGCCGTTGACCAGGTTGTACCCCGGCATCACGCCCGCGACCACGCCCGCCCGCAGCGGGCCGAGGAACGCCGGCAGCTCGTACTCGTGCAGCACCCGCTCCGGCACGGCGATGTCGGCCTCGTCGCGCAGCGTCTCGACGTTGTACGCCAGGAAGTGCTTGAGCACCGGCGTGGTCCGCCAGACCGACGGGTGGTCGCCGCGCAGGCCGGTGCAGTACGCGACGGCCAGCTGCGCGGTGGCGAACGGGTCCTCGCTGTAGCCCTCCTCGTTGCGGCCCCAGCGCGGGTCGCGCAGCGGGTTGACGACCGGCGCCCAGACGTTCAGCGACGCATCGGCGTCGGTGTCGTGGTGGAAGGCCCGCACCTCGGTGCCGACCGCCGCGCCGACCGCGCGCAGCAGGTCCCGGTCCCAGCTGGCGCCGAGCCCGACGGCCTGCGGGAACACGGTGGCCGGGCCGAGCCAGGCGACGCCGTGCAGCGCCTCGCAGCCGGTGTGGAAGGCGGCCAGCCCGAGCCGGGGCACGGCCGGCTGGGCCTGGTGCAGCAGCGCCACCTTCTCGGCCGGGGTGAGGTCGAACACCGCCACGTCCTTTCGAAGCGCTTCGACGATGTCGTGATGATCGGGGTCCGCCCGCCCGCTGTCAAACCCGGCGAAAGTTTCATCCCGGATCCCGGGGTCATCCGCGTGCATCGACGCTCGTCCTTGTCGAGGTATCGAAACATGTCCTACTGTCCCTGCCTCGAAGCGCTTCGACACCCCACCTCCGCATCGCACACACCCGAAGGGTGGTACCACCATGGGAAGCCACCGGCTCAGCCGCCGGGGCCTGCTCGCCTCGTTCGGCGTCATCGCCGCCGCGCCGTTGCTCGACGCGTGCGGCAGCCCCAAGGAGAACAACCCCGGCACGACCAGCCAGACCGACCTGTCGAAGGTGCTGCCCGCGTTCGTGCCCGCGACCGCGGTCAAGCCCGACATCGCGTCGGTGACCGGCGCGGCCGGCGGCGTGACCGACCCGACCTTCCTGTCCTACCCGGCCAACCCGCCGAAGACGGTCACCGGCCCGGTCGGTTCCGGCGGCACCTACGTGACGATGACCCCGCTGTGGGGCGCGATCCCGCCGTCGAGCGGCAACGCCTACTACGACGCCGTCAACAAGGAGCTGGGCGCGACCGTCAAGATCCAGCCCGCCGACGGCAACACCTACGGCGACCTGCTCGCGCCGCTGTTCGCCTCGGACAAGCTGCCCGACTGGATCGACATCCCGAGCTGGAACATCGGCAAGCTCAGCTTCGGCGAGGCGGTCCGCACCAAGTTCGCCGACCTCACGCCCTACCTGTCCGGCGACAACATCAAGCAGTACCCCAACCTCGCCGCGATCCCGACCAACGCCTGGGTCTCCGGGGTGTGGAACGGCAAGCTCTACGGCCTGCCGATCTACTCGTCGGGCGCGGTCATCGCCGGCGCCTACTTCTACCGCAAGGACCTCTTCGACACGGCCGGGGTCTCGGCCGACATCAAGAGCGTCGCCGACCTGGAGGCCGTCGGCAAGGCGCTCACCAACGCCGCGGCCGGCCAGTGGGCGTTCGACGACCTGTTCGGCGACGACGGGGCCTACATCAACCAGCTCTACGGGTTCCCGTCCGGCAGCTACCCGTGGACGGAGCGCGACGGCAAGCTGGTGCACCGGTACGAGACCGACGGCATCGTCGAGGCGCTCAACTGGCACGCCAAGATGGTGAAGGCCGGCTACCTGCACCCCGACGCCGTCGCCAACAACAGCCAGAACGCCAAGCAGCGGTTCTGGAGCGGCAAGGTCGCGGTCTGCGCCGACGGCACCGGCGCCTGGAACGGCGACGACACCAAGTCCGGCGCCGCGGCCAACCCGAGTTACAACCGGCAGGCGTTCAAGATGTTCAGCGCGACCGGCGGGCAGCCGGCGGTGGAGATCGGCAACGGCGCTGGCCTGTACAGCTACCTCAACAAGAAGCTCAGCGACAAGCAGATCAGGGAGCTCCTGTCGATCGCCAACTACCTGGCCGCGCCCTACGGCTCGGCGGAGTGGCTGACGGTCAACTTCGGCGTCTCCGGCAAGCACTACACCATGACCGACGGCAACCCGCTGCTGACCGAGCTGGGCAGCAAGGAGATCGCCACGTCGTACCAGTTCCTCGCGAGCCCGCTCTCGCCGACCACGGTGAAGTCCGGCAACGCCCAGGTCACCAAGGACTACGCGGCCTGGCAGGCCGACATGGTGAAGTACCTCAGGAAGCCGATGTTCTACGGCATGAACGTCTCCGAGCCGGCCCAGTTCGGCTCGCTCGTCCAGCCGATGAAGGACACGATCACCGACGTCAAGCTGGGTCGCAAGCCGATCTCGGCGTGGACCGAGGCGGTGGCCGGCTGGCGCCGGCAGGGCGGCGACGACCTGCGCAAGTTCTACGAGGACATCCGGACGAAGTTCGGCACCGGCCAGTGAGGACGCGGTGACCGCGACGACATCAGCAAGCCCGGCTGCGGACCGGACCGTGGACGCAGCCGGGCCGGCACCGAGGCCGGAGCGGCGCTGGCGCATCCGGCTGCGCCGCGACCGCTCGCTGCTCGTCATGACGGTGCCGGCGGTCGTGCTGCTGGCCGTGTTCGCCTACGCGCCGATGCTCGGGCTGGTCACCGCCTTCCAGAGCTACGACATCTACTCCGGCTTCTGGTACAGCCCGCTCGTCGGGCTGCGGAACTTCGAGCGGCTGTTCCAGGACCCGATCTTCTGGCACGCGCTGGAGAACACGCTCGTCATCAGCGCGGTACAGCTGGTGCTGTACTTCCCGGTGCCCATCGCGCTGGCCCTGCTGTTCAACGAGGTGGCCAGCGCGCGCGTGCGCGCCTTCGTGCAGGCCGTGGTGTACCTGCCGCACTTCTTCTCGTGGGTGCTGGTCGTCACCGTGTTCCAGGAGATGCTCGGCGGCGCCGGGGCGCTCAACACGCTCCTGCGCCGGCACGGGTACGAGACCTGGGACATCATGACGAACCCGGAGGCCTTCAAGTTCCTCGTCACCGCGCAGGCGGTCTGGAAGGAGGCCGGCTGGGGCATCATCGTGTTCCTGGCCGCGCTCGCCGCCATCGACCAGAGTCTCTACGAGGCGGCCGCCGCCGACGGCGCCGGGCGGTGGCGGCGGCTGTGGCACGTGACGCTGCCCGGCATGCGCGGCGTCATCGTGCTCATGCTCGTGCTGCGGCTGGGCAACGCGCTCACCGTCGGCTTCGAGCAGATGCTCGTCCAGCGGCAGGCGGTCGGGCGCGACGCCTCCGAGGTGCTCGACACGTTCGCCTACTACTACGGCGTCGTCAACAACAACTTCAGTTACGGCGCCGCCGCCGGGCTGTTCAAGGGCGTCCTGTCACTGCTGCTGGTGCTGGCCGCGAACAAGCTGGCGCACGCCTTCGGCGAGGACGGGTTGTACCGCAGATGAGCGTCAACGTGCAGGCGCGCCGGCGTCACCGGGGGCCGGTGTGGGAGGAGCCGCCCGGGCCGGCGGCCAAGGCCGGCAAGGGCATCGTCCTGGTGCTCGTCGTCGCGGTGATCCTGGTGCCGCTGTACTCGATCGTGCTGACCAGCTTCTCCACCCAGGCCGCGATCAACGAGGCCGGCGGGCTGGTCACCGTGCCGAAGGGGCTGACCCTGGAGGCCTACCGGCAGATCTTCACCAACCAGCTCGTCACCCACTCGCTGCTGGTCAGCCTGGTGATCACCGTCGTCGGCACCGTCCTGTCGATGGTGGTGAGCGTGCTGTGCGCCTACGGGCTGTCGCGCCGCGGCTCGTTCGCGCACCGCTCGATCCTGATGTTCCTCGTCGTGACGATGTTCTTCAGCGGCGGGCTGATCCCGTCGTTCCTCGTCGTCACCGCCCTCGGCGGCTACGGGCAGTACTGGACGATGATCCTGCCGCTCGCGGTGTCGGTGTTCAACATCCTGGTGCTGCGGGCGTTCTTCAGCGGTACCGCACCCGAGCTCATCGACGCGGCCCGGATGGACGGCGCCGGGGAGTGGCGCACCCTGTGGTCGGTCGTCATGCCCACGTCGCGGCCCGTGCTCGCCGTGATCACGCTGTTCTATGCGGTCGGCTACTGGAACTCGTTCTTCAACGCCCTGCTCTATCTGCCGGACAACGGCAAGTGGCCGCTGCAGATGATCCTCTACACCTACACGCTGCAGGGCAGCGCGATGCCGGGCACCGGCACCACCGGCACCGGCCAGTACGCCGGCCACCAGCAGATCGCCCACCTCTCACTGCAGATGGCGGTCGTGACGCTGACATTGATCCCGATCGTGCTCGCCTACCCGTTCGTCCAGCGGCACTTCACCAAGGGCATGCTGACCGGCGCCATCAAGGGCTGAGGACGTGCTGAGCGAGGGACGGCTGCTGTTCGGGGGCGACTACAACCCCGAGCAGTGGCCCGCGTCCGTCTGGGATGACGATGTACGGCTGATGCGCGCGGCCGGCGTCAACCTGGTCACGGTCGGCGTCTTCGCGTGGGCGGCCCTGCAGCCGGACCCCGGCCGCTTCACCTTCGACTGGCTCGACGACGTGCTCGACCGGCTCCACACCGCCGGGATCGGGGTGGCCCTCGCGACGCCCACCGCGTCGCCGCCCCCGTGGCTCGGGCACCGGCACCCGGACACGCTGCCGCAGGGGCCCGACGGCGTGCGCCGCCTCTACGGCTCGCGCAACCAGTACTGCCCGTGCGCGCCGGCCTACCGGCGGGCCGCGCTCGTCGTCACCGAGGCGCTCGCCGCCCGCTACGCCCGGCACCCGGCGCTGCGGATGTGGCACATCGGCAACGAGTACGGCACCGCCTGCCATTGCGACCACTGCGCGCGGCGGTTCCGCGGCTGGCTGGCCCGCCGCTACGGCGACCTCGACGGGCTGAACGCCGCCTGGGGCACGGCGGTGTGGTCACAGCGCTACGGGTCGTGGGCGGAGGTGCTGCCGCCGCGGCGCATGCAGTACATCGGAAATCCGGGGCAGGAACTGGACTATCAGCGCTTCGTCTCCGACGCCCTCCTGGAGTGCTTCACCGCCGAGCGCGACGCCGTGCGGGCAGCGAACCCCGCCGTGCCGGTGACGACGAACTTCATGGATTTCTACCGGCACACCGACGGCTGGCGCTGGGCCGCCGAGGAGGACTTCGTGTCGCTGGACACCTATCCGGACCCGAACGACCCGGACGCCGTGCTGCGCGGGGCCATGTCCCAGGACCTCGTGCGCTCGCTCGGCGACGGGCGGCCCTGGCTGCTCATGGAGCAGTCGCCGGGCGCGGCGAGCTGGCGGCCGGTGGCCACGCCGAAGCGGCCAGGGCTGAACCGGCTGTGGTCGATGCAGGCCGTCGCCCGGGGCGCCGACGGGGTGCTGCACTTCCAGTGGCGGGCCTCGCGGCAGGGCGCCGAGCGGGCGCACGGCGCGATGGTCCCGCACGCGGGGCCGGACTCGCGGGTGTTCCGGGAGATCTGCGAGCTTGGATCTTCGCTGGCGGCGCTCGACGGGGTCGCCGGGACATCGGTGCAGGCCGATGTCGGGATCGTGCTGGACTGGGACTCGTGGCGGGCGGTCGAGCTGCCGCACCAGCCCCTGGACGGGTTCTCGTACGTCGACCGGCTCACGGAGTACTACGCGCCGCTGTGGCGGGACAACGTGACCTGCGACTTCGTGCGGGCCGACGGCGAGCTGTCCCGGTACCGGCTGCTGCTGGTGCCGAACCTGTACCAGGTGACGCCCGCGCTGGCCGGCCACCTGGCCGACTACGTGGCCGGCGGGGGCACGCTGGTCATGGGGCCGTTCAGCGGGGTCGCCGACCGGTCCGAGCGGGTCTTCACCGGCGGCTGGCCGTTCGGGCTCATGGAGCTGTTCGGGGTCCGGGTCGAGGAGCACTGGCCGCTGTCCGCGCCGCTGGCGGTCGGCGGGGAGCTCGGCGACTTCGAGGCGACCGGCTTCGCCGAGTGGGCCTCCGCTCGCGGCGCCGCCGTGGTGGCGGCGGCCCGCGGCGGGCCGCTCGACGGGCGGCCGATGATCCTGCGCCACGGGCGGGCCTGGTACGTGGCCACGCTGCCGTCGGCCGCCGCGATGCGGCGGTTGCTGCGGCGCGTGTGCGCCGAGGCCGGGGTGCGGCCCGTGCTGGCCGGCCTGCCGCCGGGCGTGGAGGCCGTGCGCCGCGGCGACCGGGTGTTCCTGCTCGACCACGACTCGCTGACGGTGTCCGTTGTCGCGGCACCGCATTGAGCTGGCGGCGCCGGCCGCCGACTTCCACGACGGGTTCCCGATCGGCAACGGGCGGCTCGGGGCGATGGTGCACGGCCGGTGCGGTACCGAATGGTTCGACCTCAACGCCGACACGCTGTGGTCCGGGGGGCCGGTGCCGCCGCCCTCGGGACCGTCGCCGGCCCCGGTGCTGCCGGCGCTGCGCGCGGCGATCGCCGCGGGGGACCACGCGCGGGCCGACGCCCTCGCGCGGTCGCTGCAGGGGTCCGCGTGGACCCAGTCGTACCAGCCGCTGGGGCGGTTGACGCTGACCTATGGCCCGGCATCGACCGACGGCTATCACCGGTCGCTCGATCTCGCGTCGGCGGTCGCCGTCACGGCGCACGGCGGTACCGAGGTCGCCTCGTTCGTCTCCGCGCCCGACGGCGTGCTCGTCGTCTCCGTTCCCGGTGTCCCGGCCTTCCACTCACCGCACCCGGGGGTGACGTCGCGCGAGATCGACGGCTGCGTGGTGTGGACCGGGCAGGCGCCCGAGTGGGTGCTGCCGAACTACGTCGCCGACCGCTCGCCGGCGGTGACGTACGGGCCGGCCGGCATGGGCTTCGCCGTCGCCGCCGCGGTCGACGGGGCGCGCGTGATCGTCGCCGCGGCCACCGGCTTCCGCGGCCCGTTCGCGCCGCCCTCGACCGACCTGTCCGGGCTGGCCGCCGCGGCCGCCGCCCGGGTCGCCGCCGCCCGGGCCCGCTCGCCGGAGGAGCTGCGCCGGCGGCACGTCGAGGAGCACCGCGGCTGGTTCGACCGGGCCGACCTGCACCTGCCCGGCGCCCCGCGCGAGGAGCTGCTGTTCCACCTGGGCCGGTACCTGCTCATCGCCGCGTCCCGCCCGGGCACCCAGCCGGCCAACCTCCAGGGCATCTGGAACGCCGACGTGCGGCCCGGCTGGAGCAGCAACTGGACGACGAACGTCAACGCGCAGATGAACTACTGGGCGGCGGAGCCGGTGAACCTGGGGCCGCTGCACGAGCCGCTGCTCACGCTGACCCGCGACCTGGCCGCGGCCGGCACGGCGACGGCGGCGTTCCACTACGGCGCCCGCGGCGCGGCCGTCCACCACAACACCGACCTGTGGCGCTTCACCGCCCCGGTGCCCGGCGAGCCCCAGTGGGCGAACTGGCCGTCGGCGCTGCCGTGGCTGTCGGCCCACCTGTGGGACCACTGGACGTTCGGCGGCGACCCGCCGCCGGCGGCGGTGTTCGAGGCGGCGGCCCGCTTCACCCTCGACATGCTGGTCCCGGACGCGTCGGGCGCGCTCGT
Organism: Dactylosporangium sp. NPDC005572; assembly: GCF_040605515.1. Lineage (NCBI taxonomy): Bacteria > Bacillati > Actinomycetota > Actinomycetes > Micromonosporales > Micromonosporaceae > Dactylosporangium > Dactylosporangium sp. NPDC005572. The sequence goes on from NZ_JBEXCY010000153.1 coordinate 19,634, forward strand.
CGTCAGCCCGTCGACCTCCCCGGAGCACGACTTCGCCGCCGGTACCGCCGTCTCCCGGGGCTGCGCCATGGACCAGGAGTTGGCCCGGGAGCTGCTGACCCGCGTGGTGGCCCTGGACGGCCCCCTGGCGGCCGAGGCGTCGCGGGCCCTGGCCGCGCTCCGCCCGGTGCCGACGGGCGACGACGGCGCCCTGCTGGAGTGGTACGACGACCGCCCGCCGAGCGAGCCCGGCCACCGCCACCTGTCCCACCTGTACGGCCTGTACCCCGGCACCCGCATCACCGAGACGGGCACCCCGGCCGACTACGCCGCGGCCCGCCTGGCGCTGCACAAACGCCTCGCCGCCGGCACGGGCCACACGGGCTGGAGCCGCGCCTGGGTCCTGTGCCTGGCCGCCCGCCTGCGCGACCCCGCGCTGGCGGCGGCGTCCCTGACCGCGCTCCTGGACGACCTGTGCTCCCCATCGATGCTGACCCTGCACCCGGACGCGGCCCGCCCGACGGGCTGGATCTTCCAGATCGACGGCAACCTGGGCGCCACAGCCGGCATCGCCGAACTGCTCATCCAGAGTCACGAGGGCACCGTGTCGCTGCTGAAGACCCTCCCACTGGCGTGGGCGTCCGGCTCGGCCCGCGGCCTGCGCTGCCGTGGCGGCCACGAGGTGGCGCTGTCCTGGTCCGGCGGCCGCCTCCGCGAGGCCGTCCTCCGCGCCGGCTCCACCGGCCCGCTGGTGGTGGAGTTCTCCGGCCGCCGCCTGACGCTGGAGGTCGAGGCTGGGGAGCGGTACACGCTCGTCACGTAGCGCATCCGCTGGCGGCGGTACCGCAATCTGCTACACCGCTGGTTGCGATGCGGTGCATTCCGCGCGGTTTGTGCGCCATGTGCCGCACCGGGGTGCCAAATGCGCCGCGGTTCGCGGTGCTTGGACCATTTCGCGACGATTCACAAATCTGCCTTACCGCAGATTCGACATGGCGATCTAGCGTGACAGTCGCCGATACTCGACGTGACGGCAATCGCCGTCGGCGCCTCAAGACCACAGCGCCCGGCGGCCACCGGGCGCTGCGGTTGGTCTTCCGTCGCGAGGAGGGAGGACCCGTTCTGTGGACAATGGTGCCGCAATCTTCCTCCTCTCGGCAATGGCACGCCGGGAGGGAGCACAGTGCCGCTCTTCTATCGCGGGCCGCGGGCCCGCATCACGCATTGTTCGTTCGAGACCGGGGTCCACTACCGGGTCGCCGACTTCGCCCGGGTCTGGGTGGTGGTGCCACGGGAGCCTGCGGTGCCGCTGCTGGAGGTGTCCTGCTCCAGCGGGGCGCTCGCGGTCGTCGCCGTGGTGGCGACGCAGCCCGGGGCGCCTCACGCCGTGGGGTGGGTTTTCCTGCTGCTGACGGCGGGCATTGCGGCCGGATTCGTGAGACGTCGGCGCCGAGCGCGGACGGCCCGCCGGGAGCTGTGGGCGTACATCCCGGGCGGCGGCCTGGTCCGCATCTTCACGACCGCCGACCCGGTCGAGTTCGGGCAGGTGCGCCGTGCGCTGCAGCGCGCAATCGAGTGGAACGAGGACACGCGGTCCTGACGACTCGCCGTGTCCGCTTGCGGCTCTGCGTGCGGGAGGTGTAGATGTAGCGGTACCGCAATCTGCCTTACGGCAGATTTCCAGCCGTGGACGAGGAATCGATCACTTCATGGCCACTGGTGACTCGCCCGCCGGCGCTCGCAGGCGTCTCCGATTGGAGATCCGCAAAGCCCGCGATGCGACCGGCCGCACCCAGGGTCAGGTGGCAGAGGCGCTGAACTGGTCGCTGTCCAAGGTAAACCGCATCGAGAACGGCGATGTCACCATCTCCCTCACCGACCTGGATGCCCTTTTGCGGCTGCTCGACGTCCGCGACGAGGTCTTGGTTGCGCGGATGCTCGCCGACGCGCGTGCGGCCCGCAAGCGTGGCCGCGGTTGGTGGGACGAGCCCGGGTTCCGCGAGCACATTCTGCCGACAACGCTGCAGATGCTGCAGCTCGAGGGTGAAGCGAGCGCGATCCGGACGTTCAATTACGCGCTCATTCCAGGACTCCTGCAGACCCGCGAGTACGCCGAGGCAGTCCTCGAGCGGGTCGCGGCGGACCCGACCCCGCAGGCCCGGGCGATCGCCACCGATCTGCGTATGCGACGGCAGGAAACCTTTCGGAGCCGGGGGCAGGCGCCACAGTACCTAGCCGTTCTCGACGAGCTGTTGCTGGATCGGACGGTCGGTAGTCCGAGCGTTATGGCCGGCCAACTCCACGCGCTCGCTGAAGCGGCCCGCGAGCCGAACCTGATCGTCCGCCTGCTTCCCAAGGACGTCGGCTGGGCCTACATGGTTGTCGGAACATTCGTGCTGTTCGACCTCGATCCCCACGAGAGCGCGGTGCTCTACCGCGAACAACGTGTGACCGACGAAGTCATTCACTCGGCCGACGTCGTCAACGCTCACCGCGCCTACTTCGAGCAGATGTGGGAATCGTCCCTGTCGCCGGAGGCCTCGATCGCAGCAATCGAGGCCGCAGCCGCGTCGCTGCGGGCCGAGTTGGTTCGTCGTCGCTAATGTCTTCCGGATGCCGGGTGCCCGGAGGCTCGAGAGATGGGATTCAGGTGCAGAACGACGAACCGCCCACGTGGCTGCGAAGCTCACGCTGCGAGCAGGACAGTTGCGTGGAGGTGGCCGCCGACGATGGTGAGATCATGATCCGCGACTCGAAGGATCCGGCCGGGCCGGTCCTTCGCTTCACCCGCGCGGAGTGGGACGCCTTCGCTGCGGGTATCACCGTCGGAGACTTCCAGTTCGCTGAATAGCGCGCCGCGGGCGGTGGGATCGCCTCGCCGCCCGCGGTCGTGAGGCGGTGAGATCGTGCCACGCTGCTCCTATCCTGAAGGCTTGACGACGAACGTCGATAGGGGCCAGCCATGGCGGGCAGCGGCAGCGACGATGGCTGGAAGGTCAGCGGTCGGTGCGACACGACCAACTGCGTGCAGGTCCGGCTGGAGCCGGACCGGGTGATCGTCCGGCGCTCGGCGGATGAGGCGGCGCCGCAGCTGGTGTTCCATCCGGACGACTGCCAGCTCTTCGTCGCGGTGCTCAAGGCCGGACACCGCCGCTGACGGGATCCCCCGGGGTGCGCGGATGGGCTACGGTGCCCCTCGTGACTCACACGATCGACGCCGCTGTCGTTGCCGTCACCGTCTACCCGACGCAGGCGCGGGTCACCCGGCGGGGGAGGGTTGCGCTCGACGCCGGGGAGCAGACCGTCGAGGTCGGGCCGCTGCCGCTCAGCCTCGACGGGGACTCCATCCGGGTCAGCGGGCGCGGGCCCGCCACCGTGCTCGGGGTCGACGTCGTCCTGCGGCGGCGGGAGCGGCCCGCGGACGCCACCCTTGCCGCGGTGCGCGAGGAGCGGGACCGGGCCGCCGGCGAGTCCGTCGAGATCGACGACGCGGAGACGGTACTGCGGCAGCGCCAGGCGTTCCTCACCACCCTCGGCGAGCGGGCCAGCGGCGCCTACGCGCGGGCCCTCGCGACCGGCGCCGCGGCCACCGACGCGGTCGCCTCGTTCACCTCGACGCTCGGGGGCGAGCTCACCGACGTGCTGGCCGCCCTGCGCGACCTGCGGGAGCGGCGCACCGAGGTCGCCGAGCGGATCGCCGCGCTCGACCGGCGGCTCGCCGACCTGTCCGGCAAGCGGGAGCCCGACGGGCGGTACGCCGTCGTCGCGCTCGCCGTGTCGGCGGCGGGCGAGGTTGAGCTCGACGTCTCCTACCAGGTGCCCGAGGCCGGCTGGCGCTCGACGTACGACGTGCGGCTGGTCGGCGAGACGCTGCAGCTGACCTGGTTCGGCCTCGTCGAGCAGCGCACCGGCGAGGACTGGCCGGAGTGCGAGCTGGCCCTCTCCACGGCCCGGCCGTCGGGCGTCGTCGCCATCCCCGAGCTGGATCCGTGGTACCTCGACCTGTTCGTGCCGCCGCCCCCGCCCCAGCCGTACGGGTCGACCCTCACCGGCGGGTTCCCCGCGCCGGCGCCAATGATGGCCGCCCCGGGCGGCCCGCCGCCGCCCCGCGCACCCGGTGGCGTGGCCGTGGCCGCGGCCGCGATGGACCTCGCCCAGGCGAAGGTCGACGACGGCCCGATCGCCGCCACGTACCGCCCGGCCCGCGCCGTCGCCGTGCCCGCCGACGGCACCACGGCCCGCGCCACGGTCGCCGTGTTCGACCTGGCCGCCCGGCTCGACCACGTGACCGCCCCGGCCCGCTCGACCGACGTCCACGTCCGGGCCGTGGTGACCAACTCGTCGCAGCACACCCTGCCGCCGGGGAAGGCGTCGGTGTTCCACGAGGCCGACTTCGTCAGCCGCACCGCGCTGTCGACGTGGGCGCCGGGCGAGGAGCTGGAGCTGGCGCTGGGCCTCGACGACCGGGTGCGGGTCGAGCGCGAGCTGGTCCGCCGCACCGCCACCAAGGCGACACTCGGGTCGAGCCGCCGCCGCGAGGTCGAGTACCGCACGACGGTCGGCAACTTCACCGGCCGCCCGGTCCGCCTCACCGTGCTCGACCAGCTCCCGGTCAGCCGCCACGACGGCATCGCCGTGCGCGAGACCGTCGTGGAGCCGCAGCCGGCCGAGCGCACCGACCTGGGCGTGGTCACCTGGCGCCTGCAGCTCGCCGAGGGCCAGTCGGCCACGCTGCGTCTGGGCTACCGGGTGGACACGGCGAAGGGTATCGAGATGTCCGGCTGGCGCGAGTAGCGCGAGGAGCAGGTAGCACGACGGAAACGGGCGTGACATCCGTCGATTCGCGTGAGGACCATCTCACGGCGAGTTGTTCCGGATGAAACCTCGCCGAAATCGCGGATTCCTTCACTGGTCGGCATCACCAGCCGCCCTACCTGGGCGGACGGGCCGGTGGAGGGTTCGCCATGCCGGAACGGTACGTGTCGGTGCGCCGCCCGGACGGGGCCGCGCAGATCTCCTCTGAAAGCGCCGCGCGGTGAGCCGGCGGGACCCCCACGTCGGGGTCGCGGTCGTCGGCGGCGGCCAGGCCGGGCTGTCGATGAGCTGGCACCTGCGGGCCCGCGGCGCCGACCACGTCGTCTTCGAGCGCGACCGGGTCGGCCACGAGTGGCGCGAGCGCCGGTGGGACTCGTTCTGCCTCGTCACCCCGAACTGGCAGTGCCGGCTGCCCGGCTTCGCCTACGCCGGCGACGACCCCGACGGCTTCATGGCCGGGCCGGAGGTCGTGACGTTCCTGGAGAAGTACGCGGCGAGCTTCGACCCGCCGCTGCGCGAGGGCGTGGCGGTGACCCGGCTGCGGCGCACCCCCGGCGGCGTCTTCGAGCTGCTCACGAGCGCCGGCCGGCACACCGCCGACCAGGTCGTGGTGGCCACCGGGCCGTACCACCGGCCGGCCGTGCCGCGGGTCGCCGAGCGGCTGCCGGCGGGCGTCGCGCAGCTGCACTCGTCGCAGTACCGCAACCCGCAGGACCTGCCGGACGGACCGGTCCTCGTCGTCGGCACGGGCCAGTCCGGGTGCCAGATCGCCGAGGACCTCCACCTGGCCGGGCGGCCGGTGCACCTCGCGGTCGGCGGAGCTCCCCGGGCCGCCCGCCGCTACCGGGGCCGCGACACGCTCGCCTGGCTGGAGGAGATGGGCCACTACGACAAGGGCGTGCACGAGTTCGGCGACGCCGACGCGGTCCGGCTGCGCGCCAACCACTACATGACCGGTCGCGACGGCGGGCGCGACATCGACCTGCGGCGCTTCGCGGCCGAGGGGATGCGGCTGTACGGGCGGCTGCGGTCGATCGACGGCGGGCGCGCGACGTTCGCCGACGACCTCGCGGCGAACCTGGACGCCGCCGACGCGGTCGCCGAGGGCATCAAGGACGCCATCGACGCCCACGTCACGCGGCACGGCCTCGACGCGCCGGAGGAGGCGCGGTACGTGCCGGTGTGGCGGCCGGACGCCCCGGCGGCCGAGCTGGACCTGCGCGGCATCGCCGCCGTCGTCTGGAGCACCGGGTTCCACCGCGACCACCGCTGGATCGAGGTGCCGGTCTTCGACGGCCGCGGCTACCCGACCCACGACCGCGGCGTCACCGGCTGCCCCGGCCTGTACTTCCTCGGCCTGCCCTGGCAGCACACGTGGGGCTCCGGCCGCTTCGCCGGGGTCGCCCGCGACGCCGCCCACCTGGCCGAGCGGATCACCGCGGCCCGGCGCCGGCAGGTCACCGACGGCGTGAGCTGGCTGGCCGGGACGCCGACCGAGACCTACCCCGACCTGGAGTGGGCGGCATGAACGACGCGCACCGGCACCTGGGGGTCCTCCCGGCGTACCCGTTCTACGGCGGGCCGCCGGTCAACCCCGACGTGACCGCCCGCGCGACCGTCGACGAGCTGCTCGCCGACCTCGACCGGGAGGGCACCGAGCGGGCCCTGGTCCTGCCGAACTACGGCGTGCCCGACCCGGACGTGGCGTTCGGCTTCAACGAGCTCGTCGTCGAGGCGGCCCAGCGCGACGACCGGATCCGCTGCGGCCTGTGGGTGTCGGCGAAGGACACCGACCGCGAGCGCACGGCGGCCGCGCTGCGGCTGGCCGGCGAGCCGGGCGTCCGCGCGCTGAAGCTGAGCTTCCTGCTCGGCGGCGGCGTGGACGACCCGGGGCTGGACCCCATCTTCGCCGCCGCCCGCGAGCACGACCTGGTCGTGCACGTGCACACCTCGCCGGGCGCGGCGTCCGACATCGACCGGGTGGGCGAGCTCGTCGAGCGCCACGGCGACGCCGTGAAGCTCCACCTGGTGCACTTCGGCGGCGGGATGAGCGGGCACATCAAGCTCGCCGGCGGCCGCTTCTTCGACTGGATCGCCGCCGGCAAGCAGGTCTACACCGACCTGTCCTGGGCCATCGGGTTCACCCCGCGCTGGCTCGCCGCCGAGATCGACCGGCGTGGCCTCGGCCACGACCGGGTGCTGTTCGCCAGCGACGAGCCCTGGGGCGACCACGCCGGGGAGTCCGCCCGGCTCAGGGCCGCCGTCGCCGGCACGGAACTGTCCGACCTCGTGTTCCGCACCACCTTCGACAAGCTGTACGGCTGAAATCCGATCTGGAGGAGAACGTCATGGCCGACCTGACCGAGCTCGAGCAGAAGAGCCTCAACGAGATCCCGCACCCGGCGCTCGCCGAGGGCTCCAGCATCTACGGCGGCACCAAGGTCTTCCCCGACTACAAGGCCGAGGAGGGGCAGAGCTACTTCACGCTCGTCCACGGCATCGCCCACGAGTCCTCGGTCAGCTTCGTCGCGATCCTGCAGGCCACCCGCGCGCTGCGGAAGGGCTTCGAGTCGGCCATCTACTTCTACGGCCCCGGCTCGCTGAACTGCCTGGCCACCCGCGGCTTCCCGACCACCGGCAACTCGGCGTTCCCCGGCGAGCACAACATCAACAACTCGCTGAAGACGTTCATGGCCGAGGGCGGCAAGGTGTACTGCTGCCGCTTCGGCCTGTCCCTGCACGGCGCGCGCGAGGAGGACCTCATCGAGGGGGTCATCCCGACCCACCCGCTCGACGTGCAGGACGCGATCATCCACTACGCGCGCAAGGGCGCGATCATCAACTCGACGTACATGTTCTGAGATGAGCATCGACGTGCGTGCCGACCTGGCCGTGCGCGGCGTGCGGGTGGCGACACCCGTGCGCCGCCCGGCCGGGGCCGGCCCCAGCGACGACGGGCACCTGGTGATCGACGGCGGCAACGCCGCGCTGCCGATCAACCCGCACAGCCCGTACGAGGTCCGCGACAACCGGCTGTGGCTCGGCGACGCGGACACCGGGCTGTCGCTGGAGGTCGTGCGCCGGCCCCGCTTCTACGACCTGGCCACCGCCGACGGGGTGCCCTACGAGCAGATCGCCCGGCTGCACGGCCGGGACGTGCTGGCCACCACCGTCGTGCAGACCTGCGTGCGGTACACCGAGGACCAGCGCTGCCGCTTCTGCACCATCGAGGAGTCGCTGCGCGCCGGTGCCACCGTCGCCGCGAAGACCCCGGCCCAGCTGGCCGAGGTGGCCGAGGCGGCGGTCCGGCTCGACGGCGTCCGGCAGATGGTGATGACCACCGGCACCACGGCCGGCCCGGACCGCGGTGCCCGCAACCTGGTGCGCGCGGTCCGCGCCGTCCTGGCCGCGGTGCCCGGCCTGCCGATCCAGGTGCAGATCGAGCCGCCGGCCGACCTCGCGGTCGTCGACGAGCTGCGCGCGGCCGGCGCGGCCGCCATCGGCATCCACGTCGAGGCGCTCGACGACGAGATCCGGCGCCGCTGGATGCCGGGCAAGGGCGCGGTGCCGATGGCCGACTACGAGGCGGCGTGGGACCGCGCGGTCGCGGTCTTCGGGCGCAACCAGGTGTCGACGTACCTGCTGATCGGCCTGGGCGAGGACCCCGACGAGCTGGTCGCGGGCGCGGCCCGGCTGATCGAGCGGGGCGTCTACCCGTTCGTGGTGCCGTTCCGGCCGATGGCCGGCACGCTGGCCCGCCGCGACGGCGTCCCGGCCCCGGCGCCCGCGCTGGTGCGCGACGTCACCCAGCGCGTTGCGGACCTGCTGCGGGCGGCGGGCATGCTCGGCGCGGACCAGCGGGCCGGCTGTGCCGCGTGCGGGGCGTGCGGCGTGCTGCAGGCGGCCGGCGGATGAGCGACCTCGTGCCCGCCCTGCTGGGCGCCCCGCGCTTCCTCATCGGCCCGGCCGACCGGCCGGCGGAGTACCACCGGCTGCGCGAGCGGGTCTTCGTCACCGAGCAGGGCCTGTTCACCGGCACCGACCGCGACGAGCGCGACGACGACCCGCGCACGGTCGTGCTGGACTCGACCTCGGCGATGAACCAGGCGATCGCCGCCGCCGGCGCGGGCGGCACC
>NZ_JBEXCY010000154.1:0-28315 GCF_040605515.1 Dactylosporangium sp. NPDC005572
CAGGCGCACCAGCGGGTCGTCGTCGACGATCGCGATCCTCACCCGAGTACCGTACCCAGGGTGTACAGCAGGTGGTCGCGCCGGTGCACGCCGGGTGTGGTGGCCAGCTCGGCGAGGAACGGCACCACGACGACGGTGACCGGATACACGGTGCCCTGGTGCCAGATCGAGGAGCCGAAGTCGTACCGCCCCTCGCCCGCGACCTCCGGATCGGGGTCGGCGATCGCTTGCAGGATGCCGGGCGCCTCGGTCGCCGGCCCGTAGGCCCCGTCGTACGCCGCCCAGTCGATGTCGGTGAGCCCCGCCAGCATCCGGACAACCTACAGACTCAAGCGGTTACGAAACATCGCGAGACTTACACCGGCGAATCCGGGTGAGTCCGGGTGAGGGCGGCGCGGTGAGGGCGGCCGGCCCGTCGTGTTACCGCGGGATGAACCCTTGACGGGGTGACGGGTTTCCGACACAAGGGTGGCGCCGCGCAGGACAACATCGACTGCGTGCGGGGGGCGACGCGGCGGACGCGACTGGGTGGTGGGCTGGTCCTGCTGCTGCTTGTCGCGCTGCTCATCGGGGCGCCGTTCGCCGTCGCGCGGACCGCGCACCTCGCATTCGCGCAGGTGCGTGCCGACGCCGCGGTCCAGGCCATCGTCCACGCCGACGCGTCCCTGCAGGACGGCGCTGAAGGCCGCGCGGTGCCGGCCGAGGCGCGGGCCGCGAAGGCGCGGCACCATCACCGGCACGTCGGCCGCAAGCACCGCCTCATGCACACCGTGAGCTCGCCCGTGCACCAGCAGCAGCCGGTGAGCGCGGCGAACGCCGTCGGGGCGGACGGGACCGCCCAGACCATCGCCGTCAACGGCACCACGGAACCAGCGCCGGGAGACCGGGTCGTCGAGCGGCCGGGCCGCGCATCACTGCAGGTGTGGCGTCTATAGCGGGGCTGCAGCGCCCCTGACCTGACGTCACCCACAATCGGAGTACATCCATGTCTACGACCGCCGGCGGGCGGGCGATCCCGCATGCCCGCGAAGCCCCGTCCATCGAGCGGACCGGCCGGCCCGCACCGGGAAGACACGACAACGGATTCGGCGCGCTGCGGCTGTTCCTGGCCCTGGCCGTCGTCTTCGACCACGCCGGATCGCTCGGGTTCGGCTGGGAGGACCTCGGCAACACCCTGTTCCGCGGCCAGACCAACGTCGGCACGCTGGCCGTCTACGGCTTCTTCGTCATCTCCGGGCTGCTCATCACCCGGTCGGCCCGCCGCACCGGCGTGGTCCGCTTCGCCTGGCACCGGGCCCTGCGGATCCTGCCGGGGCTGTGGGTCTGCCTGCTGGTGACGGCGTTCGTCGTCGCGCCGCTCGTCGCGCTGGTCGAGCGCGGTACGCTCGCCGGCTTCTGGGGCGGGCCCAAGGGGCCGGTGCAGTACGTGACGGGCAACTGGTTCACCGGCGTCCGGCAGTACGGCATCCATGACCTCCTCGCGGACACCCCGTGGGGCCGGCAGATCGGCGGCACCAGCGTCTTCGACGGCGCGCTGTGGTCGCTCATCTACGAGACGACCTGCTACGCCGCCGTCGCGCTGCTGGCCGTGACCGCGGTGCTGCGCCGCGCCCGGTGGCTGGTGCCGGCGCTGGCCGGGGTGCTGTTCGGTTTTGCGGCCGCCGACCAGTTGCGCGGCTGGATCCCGACCGGGCCGCCGTCGGACTACTACAGCGCGATCGTGCTGCCGCTGCTCGGCACCGTCTCGGTGCAGTGGCTCCTCCATCTGGGGGCCCTGTTCATGATGGGGGCCACGATCGAGTTGTACCGCGAGCGCGTACCGGTCAGCGACCGGCTGGCCGCCGCGTGCGGGGTGGCGCTGGCGGCGAGCCTGCTGCTCGGCGGGTTCTTCGTCGCCGGCTTCCCGGCGCTGGCCTACCTGCTGTTCTGGGCCGCGATGCGGATGCCGCGGCGGCTGCGCCGGATCGGGGCGACCGACGACTACTCTTACGGCATCTACATCTACGGGTTCGTCGTCCAGCAGGTGCTGGCCACGCTCGGGGTCAACACCTGGGGCTACGCGGCCTACACCGGCATCGGCCTGGCCCTGACCGTGGCGCTCGCGGCGGCGTCGTGGCACCTGGTCGAGCGCCCGGCAATGACCCTCAAAGACCTGCCGCCGCCAGGCATGTTCCGACCGCGGCAACCTCCGCGTCATCGAGCGGGATCTATGGCACCGCGGCCGTCGGGTGGGCGATGACACCCCGCGAGGCGATGCGCCTGCACTTCCACGACGTGAAGCAGCACATCAGGCAGGCGGAGGCCCGCGTTGCCGCCGCCGGATGAGCGCATCGCCCTCGTGACCGGGGCCAACCGCGGCATCGGCCTGGAGGTGACCCGGCAGCTCGCCGCCCGCGGCTGGCGGGTGCTGCTCGGCACCCGCTCCACCGCGCCGGCCGTGCCGGGCGCCGTCGAGGTGCTGCCCCTTGACGTGTCCGACGACGACTCGGTCGCGGCCGCGGGCCAGGCGGTGCTCGACCGGCACGGCCGCCTGGACGTGCTGGTGAACAACGCGGCGATCCACTACGACACCTGGCAGCGCGGCGTCGACGCCGACCTGACCGTGGTCCACGAGGCGATGGAGACCAACCTCTTCGGCGCGTGGCGGGTGACCCAGGCGATGCTGCCGGCACTGCGCCGCGGCCGGCACCGCCGGATCGTCAACGTGTCGAGCGAGGGCGGCTCACTGGCGTCGATGGGCGGCGGCACCCCGGCGTACAGCGTCAGCAAGGCCGCCCTCAACGCCCTGACCCGCGTCCTCGCCGCCGAGCTGCACCCGGAGGGCATCCTGGTCAACGCCGCCTGCCCCGGCTGGGTCGCCACCGACATGGGCGGCCCGGGCGGCCGCCCGGTCGGCGAGGGCGCGGCCAGCGTGCTGTGGGCGGTAGACCTGCCGGACGACGGCCCGACCGGCGGCTTCTTCCGCGACGGCCACCCCGTCCCCTGGTGAGTCTCGCGCCGAACGTCCGGTCGCCTGAGATCGCTTAATCGCTGGACGGGCGGCGGGTGGTGGCGGTAGCGTTCCGGCGACCGTGGTCCGGCCTGAGGGGGTGAGCACCGTGAACCTTGTAGCGATGTGGGTGCTCCCCATTCCCGTCACGGTCGGGCGACTGCGGTAGGTGCCGCCCGGGAGCGTCCCCTTTGGGATCTCCCGAAAGGTGACACCGATGAACACACTCGTCATCACGCGCGTCGCCGAGCGGCAGTGGCATGCCCTCGACGACGACCTCGTGGTCGGCCGCGGCGACGCCTCGCCCCGCCCGGACGGCCGCCTCTTCCTGAGCGTCGACGCCTGGCACGACGACGTCTTCGCCCGCCTCGCCGAGGCCATGCTGGCCGCCCTGCCGCGGCCGCTGTACACCGTCGTGGACGAGGCCGACCTCGACCTGCGCACCCGGTGGGTGCAGGCCGGCCTGACCACCCGGCGCCGCGAGTGGGAGTACGTCATGTCCAGCGGCGGCGACGGTGCGGTACCACGGCCGGGTCTGACGCTCCTGCCCATCGGCACCGCCGAGCTGGACCCGCTGCGCCACCTGGACCGCACGATCCGCGCCGAGATCGAAGCCACGATCGGTTGGGATCAGATGCCGGCGGCGGTACTGTCCCGACCCCTCGACCCCACCCACTACGCGGTCGCCGCCGAGCCCGACGCCTACGTGGGCCTGGCCCGGTTGACGCTGCTGCCGAGGCACACGAGGATCGGCCTCATCGCGGTCCGCTCCGACCACCGCCGCCGCGGCATCGCCCAAGCCCTGCTCGCGGACATCCTGGCGGCCACCCACGCCCGCGGCGTCCCGACGGTCTCCGCAGACGTACACGAGGCCAACACCGCGGCGATCGCCCTCTTCGAGACGGCAGGCGCGCACCGCACCGGCAGCAACCTCGAGCTGGTGATCCACTGATGCCCAAGGCAACCAACGGCATCCAGCTCGAGGGCACCGTGGTGGAGTGCCTGCGCGACGCCAAGTTCCGCGTCGAACTCGCCAACGGCCACATCGTCCTGGCCCACATCAGCGGCAAGATCCGCAAGAACTACATCAAGATCCTGCCGTTCGACCGCGTGCTGGTGGAACTCAGCCAGTACGACCTGACGAGGGGCCGGATCCTCTTCCGGTACCGCAACTAACTCCCGGAGACGAAGGACGGCGCCGGCCACCCGGCGCCGTCCTCGTCAGTTGTCACCTCGCCCGGATGGAGACGGCCGGGCCGCCGCCGGACCAGCATTGGTGTCGAGCTGGTTGACACGGACATCTCGGGACACGTCGGAGGATGGCGATGAGTAAGGACCTCACGAAGCGGACGACGCTGCTCGACGAGTCGCCGCCCTTCGTCCCCGAGTCGCCCGAGCTCATGACGGTGCTGATCGAGGTGCCGCCAGGCGAGGGCATCCCGCCGCACCGCCACTCCGGGCCGCTGTCCGCCTACATCCTCGAAGGTGAGATGATCTTCGAGCTGGAGGGCCAGCCGGAGCGACTGGTCCGGGCCGGCGAGGCGGTCTTCGAACCGGGCGGCGACGTCATCCACTACCAAACCACCAACAACCGGCCGGACACGTGGCTGCGCTTCCTGGCCACCATGCTCATGGTGCCGGGTCAGCCCATGCAAACGCTGGTCAGCGCCGAGGAGCTTGAACAGCGCCGCGGCCGGCGCGCACCCCGGCCGTCCTAACGAAACTAGTGGGCCACAGCTACCTTCTGGGGTCCGGCGTGCTGCAGTGCGATCCGCTGGAAGACCTCGGCCTGGGTCGGGTAGCAGTGAACCGTGTCGGCCAGCGCCTCCAGGGACATCTGGTTCGTGACTGCCAGCGTAAGCTCGCTGATCATCTCACCGGCGTGCGCTGCCGCGAGCGTCGCTCCTGCGATCTCGCCGCTGCCACTGCGCGTGTAGATCACTCCGAACCCCTCCTCCTCGCCGTCGATGAACGCCCGCTCGACGTTGGTCAGGTCGAGTCGGTACGTGTCGAGGGCGACACCTTCGTCGCGGGCTCGGCGCGGCGTCAGGCCCACCTCGGCCACCTCGGGATCGGTGTAGGTGCAGTGGGGAATGACGAGTTCGTGGACTGGACGATGCGCTCCATCCAGAGCGTTGGCGACACAGAGCCGCGCTGTCGCGTTGGCCGCGTGCGTGAACTTCTGCGCGAGGGTGGCATCGCCGGCGGCATAGATGTCGGGGTTGCTGGTGCTCAGGTACTCATCTACCTCCACACCGTCGCTGGCGACATGTACCCCTGCCGCATCCAGGTCCAGATGCTCCACATTCGCCTTGCGGCCGGTGCCGAGCAGCAGCGCATCATAGGACAGCTCGCGCGTGCCGCCGGGACCCAGCGCCAGCAACCGGCCGGCGCCCGCCCGTACCGCCATGAACCCCAGATGGAGCCTGATCCCCTCCTGCTCGAACCGGCGACGGATCAGCTCACCGACCTCCGGCTCATCGTGGGGCAGCAGGGCGGTGGGGTGGCTGACCAGATCCACCTCGCTGCCGAGACGGCGGAAGGCCTGGGCCAGCTCGCATCCCAGCGGGCCGCTGCCGAGGACGACCAGCCTGGCTGGCAGCTCGGTCAGCGCGAAGACGGTCTCGTTGGTCAGGTACTCGCCTGTCCGTAGTCCCTCGATCCGGGGTACCACGGGAACCGATCCGGTGGCGATCACAGCCTTCCGGAATCGCAGCGTCCGGCCGTCGACCTCCGCGGCGTTCGGCGCGATGAAGCGCGTGTGCCCGAGGTAGACCTCCACCCCCGTTTGCTCGGCCGCTTCGACCGCATCGCTCGAGCTGCTCAGGGAACGCATCCTGCGGACCCGGTCCATGACCGAACCGAAATCGACCTGGGGTGGGGCGTCGAGCCGGAAGCCGAACTCGACGCCACGGCTGGCATCGTGGACCGCGCGTGCGCAGCGAATCAGCGCCTTGCTCGGCGTGCAGCCGAAATTGACGCAGGTACCCCCGGTCAGCCGCTGCTCGGTCATAGCGACGCGGTATCCACCTGCGGCAGCGGTCGTGGCGGCGGTGAGCCCGCCCGGCCCGCCGCCGAGCACCACCAGGTCGTACTCACCACCGTCGCGGTTGACCCAGTCAGGCGGGTGGCCCTGGCGGATCGTCCGCTGGTTGTAAACGTCGTCGGGGTACAGCTCGACAGTCGTCATGGCGCGTCCCTCCGTTCGCCGAGAGCTGCCGTGGCGCGCGTGTCAGGCGGGCTGTCGCACCGCCGTCCCAAGGCGATTGTCGATCAGGTACCGCCAGCGTCCGTCCGCACCGCGCCGTGCGACGTCGCTTGCCGTGCCTGCGACGTGCACGTGCCTGCCGTCGGTACCCGTGCCGTCAATCGCCCAGTCCACCACGATCTCGGCGATGTCACCGGCGACGAACACATGGCGGGCCTTGGCCGCCAGCGGCAGGCCGAGGCTGATATCGCGCTCGAGCTCCGCGGCGATCTCGGCGCGATCAGTGACGGTTCGCCCGTCGTCCGCGACGAGTACGGCGCCTTCGTACAAGGTCATCATCTCTCCGACCTTGCCGGAGTTGAATCGCTCGACCAGCGAGGGGATGACGCCTTCGGGTTCAGTGGGGAGGGAATAGGACTCGGACATCTCGGCCTCCTGTTCGTGTTCGTCTTCGTGTTCGTCGAGCAGACTCCTGTTCGTGTTGGTTGAGCTGCGATGCGTCCCACGCTATAGCGCGGGTGAGGCCTGGCTGGAGGAGAAGACGGGTGACGGCCTGCCTGGCGGAAATCCGCACCTCATCTCCCATTTCACCCCGGTCGGGGTCGGCTGGTTCAACCGGAACGTCCGACGATCGCGTCCCGAGATCCTCACGGACGAGTGCGGATGATCGTCTTCCCGGTGGTCCGCTCGGTCGGGTTGAGGGCGACGACGGCGTTGTCGAGGGTTGCGACGTTGCCGATGTTCGTCCGCAGTCGTCCGTCCCGCACCTGCTGGACGATCTCGCTCAGTTGGGTGCGGTCGGACTCGACAACGAAGTCGATCGCCAACCCGTCATCGGGCCGCGCCTCGGGCGGGCCGACGACAGACACCAGTGTTCCTCCGGCCCGGATCAGGCCCGCGGACCGATGCTGGATGTCGCCGCCGATGACATCGAACACCAGATCGACGCCGCCGACGTCCTCCAGGGCGTCGCTATCGAGGTCGACGAACTCCTGAGCGCCGAAGTCGAGCGCCATCTGACGGTCGGCGGCGCGCCCTGTACCGATGACATACGCACCAGCCCCGCGCGCGAGTTGCGTCACCATCGTCCCGACTGCACCGGCCGCGCCGTGCGCGAGGACACTCTGCCCCGCCTGAAGGCGGCCGTGCACGAACAGCCCTTGCCACGCGGTCAGACCCGAGATTGGCAGGCTCGCGCCCACTGTGAAGTCGACATCGCCCGGCAACGGCGCGAGGTTGCGTGCCTCGACGGCCACATACTCCGCCAGAGTGCCGTCGCGATGCCAGTCCGTGATACCGAACACCCGCTGTCCCACAGACAGACCGGTGGTGCCGTACCCGAGAGCGGTGACCACTCCGGCCATCTCGTGCCCGGGAATCGACGGTGTCCGGTCACGGCCCGCGCGATCGGTCCAGGTCGAGGGCCACTCCGTCTCTGTCGGGACGAATCCCGACGCACGAATCTGAACGACGACGTCGTTGATCGCTGCCGACGGCTCGGGCCGCTCCACCAGTGTCATCCCAGCCGTTCCCGCGGCCTGGTCCGTCACCACGATCGCCTTCATCGGGCACCTCCCGTCCTCGCCTGCACGGCATTGGTACACCAGTGTTCGTGGCATCAGACCTCGACGTGAAAACTGTCCGGACACGCAGCTCGCGTCACCGTGCCGCACGGCCTGTGCCGACCAGCTCACCCCGGTCGCGGACAGCCCAACGACGTCGTCCGGCACGAGATGTCCGATGGCTCCGCAGAGCTGACGCCCGTGCCCGCGTACCCGGTCGGATCGGGCACAAACTCGCCGACGCAGGCAGACGAGGTCGGGGTTGACAATGCTCGGATTACGGAGCGGCGAGCCGCCTGATCCAGCCCATGATGGACTGCGCGCCCTGGCTCCTGTCCAACCCGGACGACATCGCCCGACCAGCGGGTGGTTGGCGCATTGCATCGTCGAACGGCAGCGGATCTCCGACAGCCATGCCACGGGTCATGCCTGCGTAGGACACGAAGATGTACCGCAGCAGCTTCTCGTCACGCGCCGCAGTCAGCCAATACGACCCGGACACAGTCTCCGCGCCGCACCCCAGGACCGTTCCCAGGCGGGCAGACATCGCCACGATCATGTCGGGATGGCCAGACAACACCATAGGTCCGTCGATAAGGAACGCCCGACCGTCAAGTTCGCCGATCAACATGTCGAGCTGCCCGACGTCAAGCTCCGCGTCCTCGGCACGGCCGACTTCCTCGCCCAGCGTGAACTCGCCCGCGTGCCGCGACAACTCGTCGAGCAGAGCCGACTGCGTCGCGGTTGCAACGATGTATCCGGTGTGCAAACCCACGCCGACACCCTAGATCGATCAACCGGCCGGCGCGGCCCGGTTCGAGGTTGCGGCCCAGCGCTACGAGACTGTACGCGGACTACTGGCCAAGGTTGGCGCTGCGTTGCGTTGCCGCCCGGACCACGACCTCCGCCAGATGGCCGGCCAGTTGAGGCAGGTACATCGACCCGAACGCCTGGTCCATCCCCGCCGGGTTGCGGGCGGCTGTCACGAGCACCTGGACAGCGTCGCGGTCGCCGGCAAGTGCGGGGGCGAGCGCCGCACACAGCCGGACACCGACGTGCGGATCATCCAGCCAGGCCCGCGGATCACCGCCGAGATCGCCGACGTCGAGCAGCAACGACGCCCGGCAATACGGATCGTTTACGACGTCCGCCTGCCGCAACAGCTCTCGCAGCACGTCAGCCCGCCGCAAACTCAGTACAGGATGGCGTACCAGCATCACGGTGGCGCTGGCGGCGACGGTGCGGGTCCGTTGACGGGCGCCGTGGTACAGCATGGGCTCGACCGCAGCGAACAGCTCCGGTAGCAGGTCGAAACAGTCCACCACCGCGGCCGCCAGCAACGCTTTGCCCGGCTCGTCCGCGTCGGTCCAGTCGAGAACGGATCGGCGCCCGATCAGGTACTCGTCCAGCCAGGCGGCGATCACCGGGTCGTCGCGCGTACGGGCGAGTTCACGCAGCAGCTCCATGTCGGGCTCGCCGCACACGGTCCGGGCCACCTCGCGGAAGAACCAGATGACACCTTCCCGCATCGTGGGGTCGTTGCCGCCAAATCCGGGCTCGCCAATCCACCGCGCCAGCAAGGGCAACGCCGCTGCCGTTGCCGGGGTGAGCCGGCCGCCGCAGTACAACGCGCTCCAGAGGTAGGAGTACGGAACGCCCTTGGCCGGGTAGTAGTCCGCCGAGTCGACGGCCACCTCGGCCAGCTCGTCGCGGCGCAGTGCCGCAAGGTACACCGGAGCCGAGCTTGCGGCACCGTAGGCATGGAACAGCCGATCCCAGACCACGTTGTCGGTGCTCACAGCCGGACCATATCCGAGCGAGGTACCTGTATGTCCGCGACGGCTCGTCGGCGCGTACGGTGCGGCGGCTGTCGAGCGTGTCGGCGCTGTTCGCGTTCCTGCACGCCCGTGGTGACGTGGCCGTCAACCCGTTGCCGCGGGGACTGCCGACCCGACGGGAACGGCCCCGCCAGGGCGTGCCGCTGTTGCGCACGGCAGGCACCCTCAAGAGATCCACACCCCGTTGATCTGGGCGAGCCCGGGGGTTACCCCGTCGGCGGGTGGCCCCGCGAGTGGGAACGCCGCGACCCGACGCGTTCGCCCGGGCAACCGAAGATCCGCGCACAAGGCAGAAGTCGCGCCTCGTGTCGACGATGAACGGCCGCACTGCGGCAGGGTCACTGTCGGGCCCGGGTCAAGACCTCGTCGTCGGTGAGTGGAGCCCGCGGATGGTGGCTGAGGCAGAGTGGCGTCCGCACCAGTTGCGGTGGTTCACCCTCCACCGCGACGTAGAACTCGCCCGACGTGAGCAGGCCCAGGTCCGGAATGTCTCCGCCTTTCATTCGGGCCATCTCCCGGGCCGCGTCGATCTGCACGGGCGCGTTGAGCAGCCCGAAGAACTGGGTCGTGGCGTTGCCCGCGATCCGGTTGTGCAGCCCTTTCGGCGCCTGGGTCGCGAAGATCAGGCCGAGCCCGTATTTGCGGGCCTGGGAGGCGAGCGCCAGCGTGCTCTGGGTGCAGGCCGTCATCGCGCCCGACGGTGCCAGGGTCTGGGCCTCGTCCATCACAAACAGGCCGAGCAACGGTCGATGGGCGGCGGGATGCTTCTTAATCCAGGCGAACAGTGCCATCTGCAGCTGATTGACGAAGCCCTGGCGCGCTTCCTCGGCCGGCAGGCCGATTAGGCTGATCACCGAGATCCGGGCGCGCTTGCCCGCTGCGGGCGTGAGGAGCACGCCGGGATCAGCCGGTGCGCCGCTGCCGGCGAAGAGCGGGTCGTTGTCCATGGAGGCGGTGAGCGTCTGCGCCAGGCCGGCGGCGATCCGGTCGGCACCGTCGAGGCCGCTGACACCAGCGGGCAGATCGGCCAGAAGGTGGATGAGGCCGGGGACGTCCCGGCCGCCGTGCCGGGCGTAGTGCTCTACCGCGCGGCGCAGGACAGCGAGGCCCAGATGGGCCTTGGCGGCCCGGCCGCCGAGTTGGGCGCGCGGGGCCAGAGCGGCAACCGCCGCCTCGACAGCTTCCGCGAACTCGTCTGGGTCGTCACGCACCTCACCGAAGTCGGGAAGTGGCTGGAAGCTCAACGGTCGGCCCGACTCACGGCGCGGGGTCCAGATCACGACCTCGGTGCCGGCCAGGTACTCCTCGGCTCGTTTCCGGTCGCCGGACCACCACCACTCCGGCGGCTCCGGCCACGCATCGCCAAGCCGGGCAAGGTCGTTGTTGGGATCCAGGACGATGGCGGACACGCCCTGGAGCGCGCACTCCTCGATGAGACGGCGGATGAGCACCGTCTTGCCCGAGCCCGAGCCGGCGAAGATCGCGACGTGTTTCCGTAGGGCCTCCAGCGGCACGCGTACGGGCTCGCCGTCCCTGCCCTCACGGCCGAGCACGAGCTCGTGGGTCGCGCCGTCGGTGTCCGGCTTCCTTCTCGGCGGCGACGGGACCGGCCCGGCCCAGTCGTCGGCGTCCGCCAGTGCCTCCTTGAACAGCGTGATCTGTGCCGTCGGCCGGTGCTTGACCAGCCACGCCTGCAGCTCCACCGGGTTCTCGTCGCGCAGGCCGTGCAGCGCGGCGAGCACCCGCAGGTCCATGTCGTCGACGCCCAGGGTCAGGCCGCCGTCGCGGTGGAACTCCTCGATCGCCTGCCGCGTCTTGGCCCCGGAGGACCAGTGCCCATTGCGGACGAGGATCAGCTTGCGTTTGGCGACCGCGGAGGTCAGCCCGGCGGCGGTGCAGGCCCGGCGGAGCCGGTTGAGCGCGGCGATCGCGTGGTGGGCGTCGCTGACCGCCCGGAAGCACCAGTGCACCTGGTCCTCGGTCGCCTCGTTCAGGGTCCGGCGCAGCCGGGCGTGCAGGTCCGGCTTCTCACTGGGCGGCGGGTCCAGCGTGAACACCTCGGCGTTCACCCCGTGCTCCAGGATCCACGCGGTCAACCCGGCGGTGAGCAGAGCCGGAAATGTCGTGTCTTCGGTGTCGGGTTCGAGCGGGGACGTGACGTCGGCATCGCGTTTGAGCGCTTCGAACCTGGCGTCGATCCTGGCCATGACCTCGTCGGCGATCTCGGGTACGACCGGGACGGGTGGGCCCGGCTCGTCGTTCTCTTCCGGCGCCCCGGACAGGCGCGTCAGCTCCCGAACCACACCGGTCTTCAGGCAGTCCCGGACGTGCCGATCGATCTCCTTGAGCAGCTGGCGCGGCGTGTAGTTGCCGACCCCCGCGAACGCCGAGTCCTGTACCGGCCAGGTGGTGTACTCGGGCGTGAAACCGATATCGCTGTAGCGGGCGGTGAACCGGCATGCGACGATCTCTCGGGCGATGCGGGCGTCCAGGATGCCCTTCAGCGACGAGCACAGGCGGAAACGGTCGGCGGTGGTGTTGGTCGCCCGCGTCTTGATGAGCGTCCAGGTCGCCGGCAGGCAGGCGACCACGACCAGGGTGCGTCGCGTGCGCTCCCGCAGCCGCAGCAACCCGCTGGCCATCTCCTCCAGGGCCAGCGCCTGCCGCTGGCCGGCCTGCTCGTCCGTGTTGAGCGCCAGGTCGGCGCTGAGCGAGGCCTGGGCCACGAGCGTGTCGATCTGATCCACCGCGATCACCGACGGGCCGGTCAGCGCCAGCAACAGCGACAGGTCGCGGACGATGTCTTCGGCGGTGTGCGGCTTGCGGCGGATTCCCCACTCTCTGCGTTCCCCAGGGACCGACTCGTCGTCTGAGATGAAGTAGCTGTCGGACACGTCGCGGTGCTCGGATCGGAGTGATGCACTGAGGGCCAGCGCCCGCGCGGTGTCCCGGGTCACCTCGCCCACGAACGGATCGAACTCCGCCAGCCCGTCGAGGAAGGCGTTCAGCGCTTGTGGGGTCAGTTCGGTCTCGCCCATCACGGCTCGGCGGGCCGTGCGGGGCGCGCCGATGCGCGAGCACAGGCGGCGCAGCAGCAGCCGCAACTGAGTCCCGCCATCGGCCACCGGCCGGGCCAGGCCCTCCCGCATGTGGGCCAGCACGCTGGGCCAGAAGGTCTGTTCGTCGAGCAGGCTGACGAGGAAGAAGTATCCCCCCTGGTCCTGCACGCGTTGCCGGACCCCGCCGAGCAAGTGGGTCTTGCCCGAGCCCCGCCGGCCCAGCAGCACCAGGCCGATCGGGTTGGAATCGGTGCACGCCGCCGCATCGGCGATGCCACCCTGAAGCTCCCGCGCGACATCGGTGTGCAGGCCGTCGACGTGGAACGGGGACGGGCGCCAGGCGTCGTCCGGCACCGGTGCCCAGGTGAGCCGGAGCGCGGCGAGCGCGGCGAGGTTCTGTTCAGTCATCGCATGCCGATCGACAACAGATGCCGATGCTCGCCGCCGATCCGCACGGCCGCCCGTCGTTCCTCGACCGACAACGTCTTCTGGTTCTCCTCGGGCTCGAGCTCGACGTCGGAGGCGTCGAGCAGCCGCTCCAGTGCCTTGTCGAGTTCGGACTTCGACACGTTGCCGAACCTAGGGCGCAACCGGCTCAGGCTGACCCACGCCCCCGGTTCGGTGGCCAGCTCGGCGTAGACCGCCCGGATCCGCTCGTCCAGCCCGCGGTGTCCGTTGGGCTCGGCCATGCGCGGCCGGTCGTGCTGACTGTTGTGCAAGGCCCACAGCGCGGCCCAGAGCTGCTGCTCCCGGCCGTTGCCCTTACCCTTCTTGGGCTCGGCCCCGTCATCGGTGACTATGATCGGGCTGCCGATCAGCTTCGAGCCACTCGACGACAGCGTGTGATGGTACGTGCTACCTGACTTTCTCGTGTCCACGTAGCCCAGTCCGTTGAGCCGTGCGTAGCTCTCGCCGACGAGCCTCACGCCGTAGGCCCTGTCGAGCTCGGCGTTGGAGACCTCCCGGCCCTCGATGTTCAGCAGGATGAGAAACGCGTAGTCCGTGTGGGTCAGCTCGCCGGCCATGTGGGGTCCTTCCGGAGGTCGTCGGGTGGGGTGATCGGTGCGCCGTCTGCGGTCAGTCCGAAGGCGCGAAGCTTGGCCAGCTGCTCCATCGGCATGGTCTCGCTGGCGGTGTGTAGGGCCATGAGCCTGTCAGCCGCGCCGTAGGTGCCCGCATCCAGCTCGGTGTGCAGGCCTTCCACGTCGCGAAGTTCGAAGAGCAGGCCGCACAACTGCCAGGCCGCCTCGGGATCCGCGCCGGCGGTAGCACGCAGCACGGCCAGTTCCGAGGCCGCGCCTCCGGCTCGCGCCGATGCCTCATGGGCCTTCGAAAGGCGCCTCTCCGCGGCTTCGTCGCCCTGGTGCGCGCGGGCCCGCAACTCGTCCACGTCGCCCCAGGCGACGTGGAGGTCGGCGAGCGCCTCGGCCGCGTACGCGTGCCCACCGTCGGCTCGTTCCCGCAGCTCACGCAGGCAGCCGTGCTTGGCGAGCTCCTCGACCAGTTCCTCGGCGGCGATGGCCTCGCCGGCATCCGCCCGTGCCCGCAGGGCGTCGCGGCGACCACCGTCGTCGAGGATCTCGACAAGCAGCCGGCACGCGGCCGGATCTCCGGCTGCGGCGGCCGGCCGGAGCTGGGCCACCCGTCGCCGGAGTGCCTCGACGCCCGCGAGACAGTCTGCGGCGTCGCCGTCCCCCGGGGCGGTCGCCAGCCTCCTGCGCAGCACTTCGATCGCCCGCTCGAAACGGTCCTGACGGGCCAGCAGGCGGGCGAGCTCCACCGCGGCGGCGCCGTCGCCGAACCCGCCGGCGAGCCGTTCGAGGGCCTGTTCGGTGTACACGTACCGAAGCCTGGCGGTGGCACTGTCGGCGATCCGGCGGAGGTCCGCCGGACGATTGGTCCGGGTGACGAACGCCTGCCAGGCCTCGTCCGGGATGCGTTCGGCCCGGCGGTGCCGCCGCAGATGCTGAGCCAGGTAGTCGGCGACGGTGTACCCCGCGAAGGTACCTGGCCGACCACCGTCGGACGCCGACAGCGCCGACACGTCGCCATGCAGCGGCTGGGTCGCGTAGGGAACGGCGTCGGACAGCCATTGCCCCGGTGGCTTCACCCGCCGATGTCCCGACAGGTACCCGGCCATGGCCTCGACCAACAGGTCCTCACTCAGCGGTGACTGGACGCCGAGGCGGTGCGCGTCTGCGGCCGCGTTGATCATCGCCTTGGCATAGGGGCGCGCCTGTTCCCAGTGCAGCACCAGGGCGGGCCCGCCGGCCAACACCTGGGTCAGGCCCGCGTCGCGCGTTTCCAGCGCGATGCGAATCCGGGCGTCCTCCTCCGCCTTTTCGTAGGCGCGTTCGCGCTCCGCCGTGGTGAAGTCCTCCGCAACGCTGATCACGATCGCGCTCCGTAGCAGGCGGCGGATGTCGTCCGCGCCGGCCGGGTCGGACTGCCCGCCCATGATCCGCGCGTCGTAATGATCGGGCCACAGCGTGCCGACGACGATGTTCGGCTTGCGGGTCAGCGCGCGGACGCATTCCGCCGACAGCGGCGGATGGCCGCCAAGGTAGCGCTGGAGCTCGTCGAGCCAGAAGATCGTCCGGCCGGGCGGATCGTGCTTGAGTTCCAGCAGTTCCTCGGTCTCCGCCGGCTGCACAAGGTACCAGTTCGGTGCCACGTCGTGGATCGCCTCGTAGAGCGAGCGGGTTTTGCCCGTCGACGAGCCGCCGACCAGGATTACGAAGCTCCCGCGCTCGACCACGCCGGTCAGCGCGGCGCGCAGCCGGAAGTCGAACTCCCGCTCGACGTACGCCGGCAGCTCATCGGTCGCGTCGGGCACCACGATCGCGCTGTGGATGCCGAGCTCGCGCGGGGACGCCGTGTCGAAGCGGTCGGTACCGGCCGCGCGCTGAGCGGCGCCACGCTCCCCGGCCTTGATCCGCCGGTGCGCGGCGAGCCACAACTGCCGCACCTTCTCCGGTTCTTCGTACAGGGCGAGCAGGCTCAGGAGGGCCTGCTCGCCGAGCAGGGTCCGGCCGTTGAACGCGTCGCTCAGCGTCGCCCTCTTCAGCGCCAGGCGAGGACCCGTCCATGACCTGGTGCGCTTTTCGATCTCAGCCAGTGACAATCCCTTGTCCTGGCTAAGGGCTCTGAGCGCCGCCCCGAATTCGCCTTTCGTGCGCACTCGGGAGGGATCGGCGGCGGTTCCGGGCGTCAGCGTGCTCACCCCCAACCCGTGGGTGCT
Source organism: Dactylosporangium sp. NPDC005572 (assembly GCF_040605515.1). Taxonomy (NCBI): domain Bacteria; kingdom Bacillati; phylum Actinomycetota; class Actinomycetes; order Micromonosporales; family Micromonosporaceae; genus Dactylosporangium; species Dactylosporangium sp. NPDC005572. The sequence continues at coordinate 15,898 of NZ_JBEXCY010000154.1, forward strand.
CGCGGTGTGCACCGACGGACTTCGGTCAGGCTACTGACGGCCCTTCCGGAATGCCATCGGTGCTCTTCAGCGGCCGATCCTCCGTTCGGACCACATGTTCCGAACATCGTCGGCTGTGAATTGAAACGATCATGCCGGCGTCGTCCGGCGCACCTCCGGGGGTGTCCGGCCATGTCCGGTGGATCCACCGGATGTCTGGACGTTGTTCCGGCGGAATCGCAGCTCAGTGCGAGGGCGGCCGGGTCGTGTGCCGCCGGTTCGCTCCGGAACTGTAGCCGGACGGGTCTGCCGGTTGCTGCACTGCATCTCGTCAACTTCGGGAACCCGGCCGGGACCCGCCCAATCGCGTCTAGGAGTCCCGATGCAGCTATGGCACACCATCGTCCAGGGCGGTGGCATTCTTTCGATCTTTGCGGTGACCGTCTTCAACCTGATCACGTTGTGGCGATCGTCGGTCCCGCCGCCGCGGCTCGGATCCCGCGGCGCGCCGCGACGGTTTCTCTGCCTGTCGGTCGACGTCCAGGGATATGCCCGCAACGACGACATCCGGCAGGCGGAGATCCAGCATGACCTCATCGATCTGCTGGACCGGGCCGGGGCGCGGGCCGGCCTGGATCGCCGGCGCTGGATCCGGCAGCCGGCTGGCGACGCGGAACTGGCGCTGATCCCCTCTGCCGAGGCACCGTCACGGGTAGTCGGGGACTTCTGCCTGGAGCTTGCAGCCGCGTTGTCGCGGTACAACCGGGTGCGTGACCCGGTCGCCCGGATGCGACTGCGCCTGGCGCTCGACGACGGTCCGGCCGACGTGGCCCGCAACGGCTTCGCCGGGCAGGCGGTCGTCGGCGCCGGACGGCTGGTCAACGCGGCGCCGCCGAGGCAGGCCCTCGATCTGGCCGGCACAGCCGATCTCGCGGTCATCCTGTCTGACGGCGTCCACCGCGATTGGGTCCGCAGCGGCCGGTCGGCCGTCCGGCCCGGATGGTGCCGACACGTCGCCGTCGTCGAGAAAGAGTACGCGGCCGACGCCTGGCTGTGGCTGCCCGGAGCGGACGTGCACGGCCTGGCCCTGGCCGGGCGTGGTGAAGAGCATGTTGATGTGGGTGCACCCGATCTTGGTTGATCGGTTCGTCCGGAGGGCTCGCGGACGTCTCGATTTCCTGCGAGACGTCCGCGGCACACCAACACGTATGGCCCGGTTTCGACCCACCGAAGTCGGCGTTCACGCCTCCGACCGTCCGTTCGCTATCCCAATGACCCGTGTTGAAGTCGTCGGCAACGCGGGATCAGTGGGTTCATCCGGTCCAACCCTGAACAGGAAGGGTTACACCGTCCACGCCTTCGTCGCGCTCGTCCTCCCGCGATCCGCTGCCACTGCGATGGGCTGTAATTCTCGTGGCCGCCGTCGTGATCTCATTGCTCGTCGGTGTTCTGACGTTCATGCAGACTTCCAGCTGGCCGAGCGCGGTTCGGGTGCCATCGGTGCGGCCGGGATGACGGTCCCGGGCCTGTACCAAGTTGTCGGCAAGTAGTTCGGTCGGCGTGGCCACAGCCCGGGAACACCTATGACGGAGCGCCTGTGGAAGGACCGCAAATGGACAACGAAGGCACCGAGGCTGCGGCGATAGTCCCACCACCGGGCACCATCACCCAGATCCGCGATCATCTCGCCGCGATCATGAACAGCGGTACACCACTCGAACGCAATGCCGCGATCGAAGCTCTCATCGCCGAAGTCCAACTCACCGGCCAAGGAGTCAGACCCGTGTTCAAGATCCCAACCCCGGACACGACGATGCCCCCGACCCGACCCGGACGAGGGCACCCCACGACGATGGACCACCTGTTCGCACAATGATGCGGTCGGTGGGTCTTGCGGGACTCGAACCCGCTCCGATTGAAGATCGAAGTAACCGGCGTCTGCGCACCGGACAGCCGCGGCTGAAGCCGTGGGCCACTCCCGAGATCTATGTGCCTGCGGCGCATTTTCACCCAAAGAAGTAGCCGCGGGCGGCGCACCGGGAGGTGCCCGGGTCACCGTAGCAGCGGGTCGATGGGTTGTCGCGGCGTTTCGCCCGGAAGCACGACCGGCCCGCACATGGCGGGCCGGGTGGCGGGCGGCTCGGGGTAGGTCGTATCCGAACGGTGCCGGATGGGCCCGCATACAGGCCTGACGTGATCCGGGCAGCCGCGGCCGACGGCGGCCGGTTACACGGTCGCGGCCAGGTCGGGCTCCGGGGCGGCCGTCTTCGCCGGCGTCGTCGGGCTGCCGGGTGCGATCCGCAGGTGCACGGTCGTGCCGGCCTCCAGGCCCAGGCCCAGGAACTCGTTGCGGGTCAGCGTGACGATGACCTCCTGGCCGCCGGCGGTGGTGACGTCGATGCGGATCTCGAAGCCGATCCGGGTGATCCGGGTGACCGTGCCGGTGACGTCGGCGGGGCCGCCGGGGGTGGTGCTGATCTGCAGGTCGTGCGGGCGGACGAGGTGGTCGCCGAGCTGGGTGACCGGGCCGAGGAACTTCATCACGAAGTCGTTGGCCGGGCGGTCGTAGAGGTCGTCGGGCGAGCCGATCTGCTCGATGCGGCCGTCGTTGATCACCACGATCTCGTCGGCGACCTCCAGGGCCTCCTCCTGGTCGTGGGTGACGAAGACCGTGGTGACGTGGACCTCGTCGTGCAGCCGGCGCAGCCAGTCGCGCAGCTCCTTGCGCACCTTGGCGTCGAGGGCGCCGAACGGCTCGTCGAGCAGCAGCACGGTCGGCTTCACCGCGAGTGCGCGGGCCAGGGCCATGCGCTGGCGCTGGCCGCCGGACAGCTGGGCGGGCAGGCGCTCGCCGAACTGCTCCAGGTGTACCAACTTGAGCAGCTCGTCGACGCGGGCGCGGATCTCGTCCTTGGGCCGCTTGCGGATCTGCAGGCCGAAGCCGACGTTGCGCCGTACCGACATGTGCTTGAAGGCGGCGTAGTGCTGGAAGACGAAGCCGACGTTGCGCTTCTGCGGCGGCAGGTCGGTGGCGTCGATGCCCTCGATCTCGACCCGGCCGCTGTCGGAGCGCTCCAGGCCGGCGATGATGCGCAGCAGCGTCGACTTGCCGCCGCCGGACGGGCCGAGCAGCGCCGTGAGCCGGCCCGAGGGGATGCTGACCGACACGTTGTCGAGCGCGACGAAGTCCCCGAAGCGCTTGCTCACGCCTGCGATCTCGATGCTCATCGGTCTTCTTCTTTCGGGCGGAGGACGGACACGACGATGATGGCGGCGACGGCGACGAGGGCGAGCAGGAACGCGGTGGCGTAGGCGCCGCCCTTGTCGAAGTTGAGGTACTTCTCCTCGACCACGAGCGTCGCGGTGCGGGTGGCGCCGAGCACGTTGCCGGAGACGACCTTCACGGCGCCGAACTCGCCGAGCGAGCGGGCCAGGCTCAGCACGACGCCGTAGGTGATGCCCCACTTGATGGACGGCAGGGTGATGCGGCGGAACGTCTGCAGCGCGTTGGCGCCGAGGCTGCGGGCGGCCTGCTCCTGCTCGTCGCCGATCTCCTCCAGCACCGGTACGACCTCGCGGATGACCAGCGGCAGGGCGACGAACACGGTCGCCATCACCATGCCCGGCTCGGCGAAGATGATCTGCAGGCCGGCGCTCTCCAGGGTGGGCCCGAACCAGCCGGTGCGGCCGCCGTAGACGAGCACCAGTGCCAGGCCGACGACGATCGGCGACACCGACAACGGCACGTCGAGCAGGGCGTTCAGCAGGCGCTTGCCGGGGAAGCGGTACCGCACGAGCAGCATCGAGATGCCCACGCCGAAGATCGTGTTGATGATCACCGAGATGATCGCGATCTCGACCGACAGGTGCAGCGCGTGGACGATGTCCGGGTCGGTGAGGATGCCCTGCAGGTCCTCGAAGCCGTCCTTGAAGGCGTTCTGGCCGACGAGGTACACCGGCCAGGCCACCAGGAAGAAGAGGTACGCGACCACGATCAGCCGCAGCAGGTAGGCGGTCGGGCCCTTGCGCCGGGTCCACGCCCTGGTCGGGCGGTTGGTCGAGCGGTCAGCCACGGCGCACCGTCCTTCGCTGGATGACGTCGAGCACCACGATGACGGCGAACGAGATGACGAGCAGGACCGTCGCCACCGCGGCCGCGCTCTCCAGGTTGTCGTTCTCGATGCTGCTGAGGATCCGCACGGACGTGACCTCGGTGCGCATCGGCAGGTTGCCCGACAGCAGCACCAGCGAGCCGTACTCGCTGACACCGCGGGCGAACGACAGCGCGGCCCCGGCGGTGATCGCCGGGGTGAGGCTGGGCAGGATGATCTTCCAGAAGATCGTGAACCGGCTCGCGCCGAGGGAGGCGGCGGCCTCCTCGGCCTCGCGGTCGAGCTCGGCGAGCACCGGCTGCACCGTGCGGACCACGAACGGCAGGGTCACGAAGAGGAACGCGAGGAAGACCGCGATGCGGGTGTTGGCGATGTTGACGCCGAGCGGGCTGGTCGGCCCGTACAGCGACAGCAGCACCAGGCCGGCCACGATCGTCGGCAGCGCGAACGGGATGTCGATGAGGATCTCGAGCACCCGCTTGCCGAAGAAGTTGTCGCGGACCAGCACCCAGGCGATGAGCGTGCCCATCACGACGTTGACCACCGTGACCAGGAAGGCGATGCCCACGGTGAGCCGGATCGAGGCGAAGGTCTGCTCGTTGGTGACGGCGTCCCAGAACGCGCCGAGGCCGTCGGCGGACGCGGCGGCGACGACGGCCGCGAGCGGGATCAGCACCAGCAGGCTGAACCACAGCATCGCGACTCCGAGCCCCAGCCCGGAGACGCGGGTGAGCGGCTGCCCTGAACGCGCCGACCGGGCCGGCCGGCGGTTGCCCGCCGACCGGCCCGTAGAGACGGTCGCTGATGTCACTTGGCTTTGCCCGACGCAGCGATGATCTTGACGACGATGCCTTCCTTCTCGTCGAAGAACTTCTTGGACAGGGCCGACCAGCTGGTGAAGTCCTTGTCCACGGTCAGCAGCTTCTTCGGCGTCGGGAAGGGGTCGTTCTGGTCGACGGCGCCCTCGACGCCCTTGATGTCGACGCCCTGGATGATCGGGCGGAAGCCCTTGAGGGCGAACTGGCGCTGACCGTCCTTGCTCAGGACGAAGTCGAGCCACTCCTTGGCCTTCGGGTTGGCGTTCTTCAGCACCGCGCCCGGGTTCTCGATGAGGATCGTGGTGTCCGGCAGCACCCAGTCGAGCTGCTCGCCGCTCTGGCGGGCCAGGATCGCCTCGTTCTCGTAGGCGAGCAGGACGTCGCCGGTGCCGCCGAGGAAGGCGGTGGTGGCGTCACGGCCGCTGTTGGGCAGCGAGACGACGTTGCCGAAGAGCTTGGTGAGGTACTCCGTGGCCTGCGCGTCGGTGCCGCCGTTGCTGGCGATGTGCCCCCACGCGGCGAGCGCGTTCCACCGCGCCGCGCCCGACGAGGCCGGGTTCGGGGTCACGATGCCGATGCCGGGCTTGATCAGGTCGTCCCAGCCCTTGATGTTCTTCGGGTTGCCCTTGCGCACCGCGAGGACCACGACCGACGAGGAGACGATGCCCTTGTTGGGGCCGGCGTTCCAGTCCTTCTCGACCAGGCCGGCGTCGACCAGGCGGGTCACGTCGCTGCTGACCGAGAAGTGCACGTAGTCGGCCTTGAGGCCGGCCACCACGGCGCGGCTCTGGTCGCCGGAGGCGCCGTAGGAGGTCTGGAACTTGACGCCCTTGCCCGCCGGGGTCTTGTTCCACTCGGCCGCGATCGCCTTGTTGGCGGCCTCGGGCACCGCGTAGCCGACGATGTTGAGCGTCACGTCGCTACCGGGGGAGTCGGACGACGACGACGACGTTCCCGCGCACGCCGACAGCAGTAAGCCGGCGGCGATGGCGAGAGCGGCGCTCGCTCTGATCCGGTGCTTCATGGGGGAACCCGTCCTTCTGGGGTAGGCGGTGCTATCGGGGGGCGTCAAGCAGGTCGGCAAGCGTGACTCGGTCGACGATGTCGTTGACGGCGCTGTCCACGGAGAGCCAGATGCGGCTCAGTCCGCGGGTGACGCCGGCGTAGCTGGTCTGGTCGGTCGGCAACCCGCGCACGGTGGTCAGCGCGCCGTCCATCGCGCGCAGGACGTCGCCCACGGTGATGGCCGCGGCCGGGCGGGCCAGCCCGTACCCGCGCTCGGCGCCCCGGTGGCTGTGCACCAGGCCCGCGCGGCGCAGGTCGAGCAGGATCGCCTGGAGGGACCCGATCGACAGTTGTTCCTTTTCGGCTAGCTGAGGTGCGGTGATGCGGCCCGGCGCCGCTGCGGCGATGACGAGCATCGCTCGCATGGCGTAGTCGGCGCGGACGGAGACGTGCACAGCTTTGTGCCCCGGTCAGCTCGACCGCGCCCAGCGACAACCGCCAACCACGGTCACCTCCCGAGTAAGTCGACTTAATCCATCTAGTCCATCTAGTTGGTAGGAAAAGAATAGATGCTGAGCCGCAGTAGTCAAGTGATGACGCTCACGCGGGTGACGCGCCGGTTCGGCCGGATTTGCGGCGGTTCAGCCCCGGTCGCTGTCGGCCACACTGGCGGCATGACCGAACGGCCCGGCCTCGAGCACCCCACCTGCCAGCAGCGCGACATCCTCGACCGGGTCGGCGACAAGTGGAGCGTGCTGCTGCTGTCGCTGCTCGACGGCGGCGACCGGCGCTACTCCGAGCTGCACCGCGCGGTCGACGGGCTGTCGCAGCGCATGCTCACCCTCACCCTGCGCGGCCTGGAGCGCGACGGCCTGGTCAGCCGTACCGTGGTCCCCGTCACACCGCCGCAGGTGTCGTACGCGCTGACACCCGTCGGCCGCGACCTCCACGAGCAGGTCACCGCGTTCGTCACCTGGGCCGAACGGCACCGGCACCACATCGCCGACAGCCGCGCCCGCTTCGACGCACGCACATCGGTGTTCGGTACGGCGGCCGATGTGCCGTCTTCCGCGCCCGCCCCGTAGCTGCCGACAATCGGCGGGCCATGAGTATCGAATTCGCCGTCACCTCGCTCGCCGACCTGCAGCCCCGCACCGTCGACGGTGCGCACCGCACCGCGGAAGGCCGGCTGCGCCAGATCACCGGCCTCGCCGTCCTCACCGACCGGCTCGGGCTCGACGTGTTCGCCCTCGGCGAGCACCACAGCACCGACTTCGCGGTGTCGTCACCGGCCGTCGTGCTCGCCGCCGCCGCGGCCCGCACGACCCGCGTCCGGCTCGCCAGCGCGGTCACCGTGCTCAGCGCCCTCGACCCGGTCCGCGTCTATGAGGACTTCGCCACCCTCGACGTCCTCAGCGGCGGCCGGGCCGAGCTGACCGTCGGCCGCAGCGCCTACCCGGACCCGTTCGCGCTGTTCGGCGTCCCGGTCGAGCAGTACGGCGAGGTGTTCGCGGAGCACCTCGACCTGCTGCTGCGCATCCGGGCCGGGTCGCCGGTCACCTGGCGGGGCCGGTTCCGCGCCCCGCTGTCCGGGGCGGCCGTGGTACCGCGGGCGGTCCAGGAGCCGCTGCCGGTCTGGGTCGGCGTCGGCGGCACCCCGGCGAGCGCCGAACGGGCCGGGCGGCTCGGCCTGCCGATGACGCTGGGCTACCTCGGTGGCCCCGCCGACGGTCTGCGCCGCCTCGCCGACATCTACCGCGAGGCGGCGGGCCCGGGCGGGCGGCTCGGCGTGGCCGTGCACCTGTTCGCGGCCGCGGACGAGGCGGCCGCGCGGGCCACCTACCCGTACTACCGCGACTTCCTGCGGCCGAAGCGCCCCGGCGCACCCGGCTACGTGGTGAGCCCCGAGCAGTTCGCCACCAACGAGGCGCTGATGATCGGCACGTCGGCGCACGTGGCCGAGAAGCTGGCGGCGCTGCGGGAGGTGCTGCGGTACGACCGGATCCAGGCGCTCGTCGACTGGGGCGGCCTGCCGGAGCGCCTCGTCGAGGAGTCGGTCCACCGCCTGGCCGAGGAGATCGCCCCGGCCCTGCGCTGAGCGCCGGGCCGGGGCCTTTGCCGGACGCTAGCCGCCGCTGCAGGAGACGGTGGGCCAGGTCCGGTTGCCGTTGTGCTGGATCGTCACGCCCCAGTTGTTGCCGCTGCCGTTGGGTCTGGCGACGAGGGTCTGGGCGTTGGGGTAGCTCGCGGTGATGTTCCAGGTCGCGATCACCTTCGCCGGCGACGGGATGTTCATCGTCACGGTCCAGTTGCTCGACCCCGACACCGACACGTTGAGGTTGTACCGGTCACTCCACGACGAACCCGCCGACAGGGTCGCCGTGCAGCTCCCGCCGCCCGGGCCCGGCGTGGTGGGGCCGGTGGTCGGGCCGCCGCCCCCGGTAGGTGCGACCGCGCGGCCGGTCTGCGGCGAGATCATGCCCGCGCACAGGTTGCGGCTCGCCAGGCCCTGCGCGATGCGCGGGATCGCGGCCACCGTGTTGGCCGGCCAGTCGTGCATCAGGATGACCTGGCCGTTGGTGAGCCGGGCGTTGGCCTGCACGATCGCGTCGACGCTGGCGTTGTTCCAGTCCTGCGAGTCGACGTCCCAGATGATCTGGGTCAGCCCGTACCGCGACAGCACCGACTGCAGCGTCGAGTTCGTCTCGCCGTACGGCGGCCGGAACAGCTTCGGCGTCCCGCCGCCCCCGGCCGCGATGGCCTGCTGGGTCCGGGAGACCTCGGAGTCCATCTGGGCCTGGCTCAGCTGCGTCATGTGCGGGTGGGTGTAGCTGTGGTTGGCGACCCACATGCCCGCGTCGACCTGGGCCCGCACCAGCGACGGGTTCGCCGCGGCGTACTGCCCCTGGTTGAACATCGTGGCCCGCAGCCCGTTCTGCCGCAGCGCGTTGAGCAGGTTCTGGGTGTTGCCGGCCGACGGCCCGTCGTCGAAGGTGAGCCCGACGTACCCGTTGCAGGTCGCGGCCTGCGACGGTGTGGCGGCGACGGTCAGGGCGACGGCGGTCGACACCGCCATCCCGGCCACGGCCAGGGCTGTCGCAAGCACGCGTCTCGGTGTCCGCATCGCTCAGCCCGCGCTGCAGGAGACGGTGGGCCAGGTCCGGTTGCCGTTGTGCTGGATCGTCACGCCCCAGTTGTTGCCACTGCCATTGGGTTTCGCGACAAGGGTCTGGGCGTTGGGGTAGCTCGCGGTGATGTTCCAGGTCGCGATCACCTTCGCCGGCGACGGCACGTTCATCGTCACCGTCCAGTTGCTCGACCCCGACACCGACACGTTCAGGTTGTACCGGTCACTCCACGACGAACCCGCCGACAGCGTCGCCGTGCAGCTCCCGCCGCCCGGGCCCGGCGTGGTGGGGCCGGTGGTCGGGCCGCCGCCACCGATGGTGATGTTCGAGTTGCCGCTGCTCTGGTAGCCCTCGGTCGCCAGGATCTGGTAGTCGTGGCCGCCCAGGCTCATGCCAGCGCGGGACCAGGCGTCGAAGTGGTTGCCGGTGGTGATCGTGCCGCCGGTCTTCTTCGACTGCCGCACGCTCCAGTACTGGTTGAACGTCTTGTTGCCCTCGATCGACGGCGCGTTGTACCGCGTGGTCTGGTAGATGTCGTACGTGCCGCCGTCGCTGGTCACGGTGCCCTTGAAGGTGCCCGTCGGGCGGTAGGTGCCCCAGTTGTCGACGATGTAGTACTCCACGAGCGGGTTGCGGGTCCAGCCGTACAGCGCGAGGTAGGCGTTGCCCGACGGGTTGAAGCTGCCGGAGTAGCTGACGCTGCGGCGCCCGCCGGTGCTCCAGCCCTTGCCGGCGACGAAGTTACCGGTGTTGCTCCAGTTGGTGCTGTAGTTGCCGCCGGCACCGAGGTCCATCGACACGGTGCCCTGGCTGTCGGTCCAGAACGAGTAGAAGTAGCCGTTGTTCGTGCCGGTCTGGTTGGTCGTGACGGCCGCGCTGGCGACGCCGGGCAGCGTCGCGACCAGCGCCACCACCACGGCGGCGAGACCGCCGAACAGCAGCCCGGCGCGGCGACGCCGCGGGCGGGCGGGGGCGTCGTTCATGGGCGTGGTCCTCCTCCTGACAGGGGGATGGGGGTGTGGGCGGGTCGTAGCGGCGACCCGACATCGACACTGATCGAGGTCTGCGAGGGTGTCAACGAGTTTCGGAAAAGTTCCGGGAATTGATCTCCATGTGTCGGTACCACCCGGCCGCCGACCTTTCGGTACCGCTCCGGAACTTTCACCGCCGCCCGGTCTGCGGCATGATGCGGAGAAGACCACACGGTCGCCGAAGGGATGCCCGTGACACTCGACAACCCGGGCCGGGTCACCATCACCGCGATCGCGCGGCAGGCCGGCGTGTCGGTGCCCACGGTGTCGCGGGTCCTCAACGGCCGCTCCGACGTCTCCCCCAGCACCCGCGAACGCGTCGAGGAACTGCTGCGCGAGCACGGCTACCGCCGCCGCGCCAGCCGCAAACGCCCGTCCGCGGGCCTCATCGACCTCGTCTTCGACGACCTCGACAGCCCCTGGGCCGTCGAGATCATCCGCGGCGTCGAGGAGGTCGCCCACTCCACCGGCATCGGCACCGTCGTCTCCGCCATCCACGGCCAGCCCGCCTCGGCCCGCCAATGGCTGCAGAACCTGCGGGCCCGCGCCACCGACGGCGTCATCTTCGTCACCTCCGACGTGACCCCACCCCTGCACGCCGAACTGCGCCGCCTCGCCATCCCCCTGGCCGTCATCGACCCGGCCGGCGTCCCCGCGCTCGACGTCCCGACGGTCGGCGCCACCAACTGGGCCGGCGGCCTCAGCGCCACCCAGCACCTGCTCTCCCTCGGCCACCGCCGGATCGGCTTCATCGCCGGCCCGACCCGCCTGCTGTGCAGCCGCGCCCGCCTCGACGGCTACGGCGCCGCCCTCGCCGCCGCCGACCTGCGGATAGAACCCGAGCTCGTCCAGCCCGGCGACTTCCACCACGAGTCCGGCTGCGCCGGCGCCGACGCCCTCCTGGCCCTCGAAACCCCGCCGACCGCGATCTTCGCCGCCAGCGACCAGATGGCCTTCGGCGCCTTCGAGGCCGTCCGACGCCGCGGCCTGCGCGTCCCCGACGACGTGTCCGTCGTCGGCTTCGACGACCTGCCCGAGAGCCGCTGGACGTCCCCGCCGCTGACCACGGTCCGCCAACCCCTCACCGAGATGGGCCTGCTCGCCGCCCGCACCGTCCTGCGCATGGCCGCCGGCGAGGAGATCGAAACCCCCCGCGTCGAGCTCGCCACCGAACTCGTCGTCCGCCACAGCACGGTCGCGCTTACCTGACCTTCGGCAGTACGGCGGGCCCGGACACCGCCGCTAGCCTGGGCCGATGAGTGCTGCACGGTGGCGGCGGGTCCTCGACGCCGGGCTGTGGGCGGTGCTGGCCGCGCCGATCGCCGCCAACCAGGCGATGTCGGCGGCGTACCCCGCGCTCGTCCTGGTCCTCGCCGCCATGGCCGGCGCCGTCGCGCTGAGCCGCACCCGGCCCCTCGCCTCCCTTGTCGTCGTGGTCCTCGGCAGCCTCTTCGACGGCAACTTCGTCTTCGCCATCCCCGTGATGAGCTACCTCGTCGGCCGGCGCACCGCCCGGGCCGGGCCGGTCCTCGCCGTGTTCACGGCCGTCGCCGCCGGCGGCACCCTCGTCAACCTCGACCTGATGCGCACCGCCCCGTCGCAGTGGCTGCTCCTCGCGTCGATCCTGCTGGTGTGCGGCGTGTTCCCGTGGCTTGCCGGGCGGTACCGCGCCCAGCAGGTCGAACTGGCAACGGCCGGCTGGGAGCGGGCCGAACGCCTCGAACGCGAGCGGCAGATGGTCGCCCTGCGGGAGCGGGCCCGCATCGCCCAGGACATGCACGACTCCCTCGGCCACCAGCTCGCCCTCGTCGCGCTGCGCGCCGCCGCCCTGCAGACCGCACCCGGCCTCGACCCCGCCCACCGCGCCGCCGCCGACGAGGTCCGGCGCAGCGCCGCCGACGCCACCGACCGGCTCCACGACATCATCGGCGTCCTGCGCGAGGACGGCCAGCCCGCGCCCGTCACCACCGATGACGTCGACGAGCTGGTCCGCCGCGCCCGCGACTCCGGCGTCGCCGTACACCTCGACCACACCGGCCCCGCCGCTCCCCGGCCGGCCGCTCCCCGCCCGGACATAGTCGACCGGGCCGTGCACCGCATCGTCCAGGAGGCGCTGACCAACGCCACCCGCCACGCCCCCGGCGCCGCGGTCACGGTCGACGTCACCCACGAGCCCGACGCCACCACGGTCGCCGTCACCAACGACCCGCCACCGTCCGGCCCGCTCCCCTCACAGCGGCCGGGCGTCGGGCTCATCGGCCTGTGCGAGCGCGTCCGCCTCGCCGGCGGCACCTTCACCGCCGGCCCGCACGCCGGCGGGTTCCGCGTCGCGGCCCGGCTGCCCC
>NZ_JBEXCY010000155.1:0-28188 GCF_040605515.1 Dactylosporangium sp. NPDC005572
ACCCTCATCTGCTACCGCAAACTCCTCAAACACCCCAAATGAGACACGGTCTAAGCGAACAATCCTCGCTGTCGTCGGCATCCACGGCATCCCGGCCCGTTCCGTCGCGGACCCGCCATTGACCACGATCACCGCAGACGCTCAGCGCGGCGGCGGACTGGGTTCGTCAACCCTTTCCTGTCCACCTCGGTACGCCCGATCGAACGGCCGCAATGGGTCGGTACGGTTCGGTTCGACGGCTATCGCGAAGTCGACCGGAGTCGTCGTCTCGTCACCGAGCAATGCCCGGCAGTCGAGTGCGACAGCGGCGGCCCGGCTCTGGCCTCGGTCAGGTCGGACATGCGCCGCCGCTTCGCGGCGGCGCACGCTCGTGCCGCGCGGGCGGCACAGTCACCGATCGACGGCCCGCCCGCGCGCGCTCTGAGCGGCCGAAGAGTCCTGAGTCCAATTCGCGGCCACCCGCCGGTGTTGCCCGTGACGGCCCGGCGGGCGCCTCCGGTATCGGCCCGTCAAACCGCTGCGCCGACCTCGGACGCGTCATCAGTGGGCTGGTTCACGTGTGCTGGGACTCGCACCCGAGCAGTCCCGCTGACAAGCTGGTTGCCGTCCTGGTCTGCGACGACGACATCCAGGTCGACCACGGCAGCTCCCCCGACGTGTTCAAGGCCAGTGACAGTGCCCTGCGCGGTGACTGTCTGGCCGGCCAGGTTCGGGCGGCGGAACTGGCAGGAGACGCGCAGGACCTCGCCATCCTCCCCGATCCACTCTCGCAGCAGGTTGTGCACATACGCCCATTGCAGGTTGCCCATTCCGATGGCGCCTCCGAACCCGGCCTCCTGGCCAGCCGCGTCGTCCATGTGGATGGGAATGAATTCATCGTTGACCGCGGCGTAGCGGTTCCAGACCGGAAAGCCGGTTGCCCGAGTGAATGCCGGAATGGCATCGCCGACCTGGAGCTGTTCAACATCCATCGGTACCCGTGCCCTTCAGTATCGGATCAGTGTCATTCGGTTGAGCTTGACGATTGCGTCGTCCTGGTTCGTCCAGGTGGTCTCGGTTACGGTGAACAGCATCAGGCCCAGCCGACCCTCGTGTTCGTCGTACCCGCCGAGTCGGCTGACAGAGGTAATAACGTCGCCGCACCGGATGCGCACGCCGTACTCGGTGCTGAGGCCACCGTTAAGCTGATGCGCCAGCCCCGGCCCGGGGATGCCCAACGCATCCTCGATCCGGTCCGGGGCTGCCTGCTCGGCCTGGCGGGCGATACCGCGTGGCTGCGCGCTCATCCAGGCGAAGGGGTTGAAGTCCTCGGGTGCCACAATGCCGCCGAACCGGGTGGTGGCGGCGTATTCGGCGTCCCAGAATAGGGCGGGCGGCTCCTGCGGGTAGTACACCGCGATCGCCCACCGCCTGATGTCGGCCGCCGAAACCGGATAGGACACGGAACGGCTGAGCTCACCGCCTACGGCGTCCCGCATAGCGGGCGAGATATTCGACTGGTTCGACATGCGAGCATCGTACGTCAAATTGAACCGAAATTCATTCCCTCGACGAGCCGTTCGACCCGACCATGCGCCGACCCTCGCGGCGTTGGTCCGGATGGAGAGATCCGGGTAGAAGCGTGGACGGTCTTCAGCACGATGCCGCCGCCCGGGGCCGCTGGCGCGGTTCCGGACGGCGGTCACGGGAATGGCGTACCCCGGAGACGGCTCTCAGGCGGACGCAAAGTGACAGGCGGCGAACTGCCCCGGCCGGATCTCTCGCATTTGCGGCTCCTCTGCGGCACACCGATCCTGTGCGAGCGGACACCGGGTGCGGAACACGCAGCCGCTCGGCGGCGCAAGCGGCGACGGGACGTCGCCCTCCAGCGGTGGGCCGCCGAACGCCTTGAGGGGGTCAGGCAGCGGGGCCGAGTCGAGCAGCGCGCGCGTGTACGGATGGGCCGGTGCAGAGTACATCTCCTCCGGCTCGCCGTACTCGCAGATGTGGCCCAGGTACATCACCAGCACCCGGTCGCTGACCGTCTTCACGACGCCAAGATCGTGCGCGATGAACACGACGGTGAGGGAGAATCGGGACTTGAGATCCTCGATGAGGTTGAGGATCTGGGCCTGGACCGAGACGTCGAGGCTCGACACCGCCTCATCGCAGATGAGAAGTTCCGGCTCCAACGCAAGAGCTCGCGCGATGGCGACTCGCTGCGCCTGGCCGCCAGAAAGGTGGCGCGGCAGCGCCTCCGCGAGTCCCGGCGCGGTGAGTCCGACGTCGCGAAGCACCCGCTCGCCAGTGCTGTCACGTTCGCCCTTCGGGGCGTGGTTAACAACAAGCCCTTCGACGACCAGGTCGCGCACCCGCCGGCGCGGGTTCAACGACGCCACCGGGTCCTGGAAAATCATCTGCATGCGCCGTCGGAGATCGCGCATCCGTCGTGGCTTGGCGTCGTGGATTGCCTCGCCCGCGAAGGTGACCTGTCCCCCGGTGATGTAGTCGAGCCGCAGCACCGCGCGGCCGGTGGTCGATTTGCCGCAACCGGACTCGCCGACGATGCCGAGGGTCTCGCCGCGTAGGACGTCGAAGCTCACCCGGGAGACGGCCTGCACGGTCCCACCGCTGGTGCGGTACTCGACAACGAGGTCCTCGACCCGCAGCAACGCCTCATCACCGCGTAGATGCGCGGTGCCGCTACCGGCCATTGTGCCCTCCTTCGACAAGATCCGCCGGTACCGGTTCGACCGGGTGCAGGCAGGCGAACATGTGGTCGAGTCCGCCGTCCCGGCGCAGTTGCGGCCCGGGTGTCACGCAGGCCGCGTCAGCGCTGGGGCACCGAGGCGCGAACCGGCACCCCGGTGGTGGGGCGCAGGGATCTGGCAACTCGCCGTCGATGAGCCGGAACCGGGAATGGCGACGATGCGTGAGAGACGGGGCCACCCCGAGCAGCGCATCGGTGTAGCGGTGCCGGGGCGCGGCGAAGATGCCCGCCGTCGCCCCGGTCTCGAGGATCCGCCCCGCATACATCACCGCGACCCGGTCGGTGCGGCCGGCCACCACTGCGAGGTCGTGGCTGATCAGGATCATCGACATGCCGTGGTCGTGCTGAACCCGGCGTAGCAGGTCGAGGATCTGACGCTGCACTGTGACGTCGAGTGCGGTGGTCGGCTCGTCGGCGATGAGCAAATCCGGCTCGCACGACAGCGCGACGGCGATCATCACGCGCTGCCGCATGCCGCCGGACAGCTGGTGCGGGTAGTTGGTGAGCCGCCGCTCCGGGTCCGGGACGCCGACCTCGGCCAGCAGCCGCACCGCCCGATCGCGCGCCTCCGAGCGGCTAACCCCGAGGTGTGCTCGCATTCCCTCGGTGAGTTGCCGTTCGACGCGCACCACCGGGTTGAGCGAGCGGGCCGGGTCCTGGAACACCATGGCGATCCGTTTGCCCCAGACCTCACGGAGCTGAGCCCGTGATGCGGTGGTCAGTTCGCGCCCGTCGAACCGGACGTGGCCGGACCGCGCCGCGTTGGGCAGCGGCAGTCCCATGATGGCGCGAGCGAGAACGGACTTTCCCGACCCTGACTCACCCACGACGCCGAGCGCCTGTCCCCGATCGAGGGTGAACGACACGCCGTCGACCGCCTTCACCACGCCACGCGAGCTGGTGAGGTACGTCTTGAGTTCTTCAACGCTGAGCAGCGGATCCATAGCCATACCGACCTACTTGACCCAGAGCCCGTCAACCAGCAGCGATCCGACGCCGTAGAGCGCCACGCCGTGGACCTTCTTGCTCGTGACAATTGCCGGAGCGCTGCGGACGTAGGTGATGAACGGGTTGAGCCCGGCGATGCGCGTCTGGGCATCGGCGTAGGCGTCCTTGCGCTTGGCCACGTCGGTCTCCGCACGGCCAGCATCGAGTGCCGTGTCGAGCTGCGGGTCGCTGATGCCGACGTAGTTGCCAGGCGAGCCGGTGCGTAGGTTCTGCCACAGCGTGATCTCCGGGTCGAGGAAGGTGATGCCGGAGATGATGGCCTGGTACTGCTTCTGCGCGAACTTGGCCGCGGCACCGGCGAAGTCGAGGACCTCCACCTTCGCGGTCACGTTCTTGTACGCGCTGAGCTGCGCCTGGATGGCCTGGACGACAGCCTTGCTCTCCGACGTGGGATAGGAGTACATCGTGAACGACAGCGGCTTGCCAGCCTTGGCGAGTTCGTCGAAGAGTGTCTGCGCGCCAGTCTTGTCGTAACCGGTGAGCTTGATGTCGGAGTAGAACGGCGAGGCGCTGTCGAACAAGGTGTTCGGGACGATTCCCTTGCCGCTGTAGACGGCCGCGTTCACGGCGTTGAGGTCGATGGCCTTGGTGACAGCTGCCCGGGCGCGCTGGTCATCGAAGGGCGCTTGAGCCATGTTGAACAGCAGGACGTTACCACCACTGATAGCCTGGCGGGCCACGCCGAGCCCGGACGCTTCGGCCTTGTCGGCGTACTGCGGGTTGATGCTAATCATGAGGTCACCGCCGCCGGTCGTCAGCGTGGCCAGGCGCTGGTTCTCGTCGCCGTTGGTACGGAACGTGATCGAGTTCAGGTAGGGCTTCGGAGCGTCGAAGTACGAGGCGTTCCTGGCCACCACGATCTTGTCCTGGCGTGTCCAGCTGGTCAGCGTGAACGGGCCGGCACCAATCGGCTTGGCGTCGAACGCCTGTTGGCCGGCTTGCAGCGCAGCCGGCGAAGCGATCCAGGTCAGCGACGTGGTGGCGATGCCCTGACCGAAGTTCGCTACCGGGGCACGCAGCGTGAAGGTGAGCGTCTGTGTGTCAGTCGCCTCGGTCGCATCGATGTAGGCGGCCGTGGACAGCGACTGCGAGCCGAGCTTGGGATCTTTGATGCGGTCCCAGTTGTACTTCACTGCGGCGGCGTCGAACGCGGAGCCGTCCGAGAACTTCAGGCCTGCGCGCAGCTTGAGCACCCAGGTCTTGCCACCGTCGGCTGAGGTGAGGCTCTGGGCCAGCCCGTAGGCGAGCGCGCCGGTCTTCGGGTCGTTGGTGATCAGGGCGCCGTAGAGCGCATTGCCGAGCGCGCCGTTGGTGGAGAACCCGTTGCTGAGCACCGCCGGGTCAAGCGAGCGCGGCTCGCTGACCTGCAAAAGGGTGATGGCGCCGCCCGACTGAGGCGGTCCGGCGCTGGCGTCGCCGCCGCCGCTCGTTGTGTCGGTGCCGCCGCAGGCCGCGGCTAACAGGACGGCCGAGATGGCGGCGACGATCCTGACTGTACGCATGGAATATCCCTTATCCCTTCGGGGTCGTGCCGGGGGTGTGTCACGACTCGGAAGCCGTGCGGTCGAACCGGGCGCGGAGATTGTCACCCACCTGGTTCAGGGAGAAGACGGTGAGGAAGAGGATCAACGCCGGCATGAAGACGACGTGGGGGGCATCGGCGATGGCGTCCTTGCCGTCGGAGATGATGCCGCCCCAACTCGGGGTCGGCGGCGGGATGCCGAGACCGAGGAAGCTCAGGGAGCCCTCAGCAACGATGAGCGAGGCGATCACAATCGGCAGATACGCGGCCAGGACTGGCAGCACGTTGGGGAGTATCTCGCGGCTCATGATGCGCAGGTCGCCAGCGCCCATGTTGCGCGCGGCGCGGACGAACTCGCGCGAGGTCCAGACGAGGGTGTTGGCACGGGACAGCCGCACGAAGGCCGGGATCACCAAGAAGGTAAGCCCGAGCAGCAGCGTGGTCAGGCTCGGCTTGAGCACCGAGGACAGCGCAAGCAGCAGGATGAGCGGTGGGAAGGCCAGCAGGGAATCCGTTACGTAGGTGAGCACCGCGTCGGTGAACCGGCGGAAGTATCCGGCGAGCAAGCCGGCCAGGGTACCGATCGCGAACCCGCACAGGCCAGCGACGGTGCCGATCACGAGCGAGACCCGGGCGCCGTAGAGGCACCGGGCGAGCAAGCTGCGGCCGAGGCTATCGGTGCCGAGCAGCGTGTCGACGGACCAGCTCGGTGCCTGCCGCGGCGGTCCGACTGGTACGGAGTAGGACGGGATCGGCAGCAGGTTGGCGAAGACGGCGGCCAGAATGATGACCGCTAGCCAGCCGAACGACAACCAGACCAGCACCGAGCGGGTACGTCTGGGCCGCGTGGACGGCGGCTCGGTGCTGGCGTGGGCGGCCTCGGCGGCCGGCGCGGTGATCGTGGGGGTCGCGATGTCGCTCACCTGGTCGCCTCCTGGCGCAGTCGAGGGTCGAGCAGCCCATAACTGAGATCGACGACGGTGTTCAGCAGCACGTAGGTAACCGCGACGAACGCCACGACCCCCTGTACCACGATCACGTCACGCGACGTGATCGACGACGAGACGAGCTGACCCAGGCCCGGCAGCGAGAACAGGCTCTCCACGATGACCGTTCCGCCGATCAACCGGCCCGTGCTCAGGCCCGCGAGGGTGATAAGCGAAAACGAGGAGGGCCGTAGGGCGTGGCGCAGCATTACGTAACTTGAAGATATGCCCTTGGCGCGGGCCGCGCTGATGAAGTCCTCGCGCAGCGTGTTGGCCAGGTCCGTGCGCAGGAGCCGCTGGAAGGCGGCGATCTCGTTGAGGGCGATCGCCACCGACGGCAGCAGGGCGGCCTGCAGGTTCGGGCCGATGCCCTCGCTGAGCGGCGCCCACCCGGTCACCGGGAACAGCTGGAGTGAAATGGCGAAGAAGTACACGAGCACCGGCGCCGCGACGAACGCCGGGATCGACAGGAACATCGACGACAGCGCGCTGATGCTGCGGTCGAGAAGGCCGCCGGGCCGGCTCGCCGCTCCGATGGCCAGTGGCACGGCGACAGACAGCGCGATGATCTGGGCCAGCAACGCGAGCTCCAGGGTCACCGGCAGCCGCTCCAGGATCGTCTGCAACACCGGCTGACCGGTCAGCAGCGACGTGCCGAGGTCGCCTTGGACGGCGCCGCCGAGCCAGTCGAAGTACTGCTGGAACAGCGACCCGTCGAGGCCGAGTCTCGCGTTGAGGTCGGCCACGGCCTCAGGCGTGGCGTTCTCACCGAGGATCACCTCGGCGAGCGAGCCCGGCGCGAGGCTGAGCAACGCCACCACGAGGAAACTGACCAGTAGCACCACCAGGGCGCTGCGGGCGACCCGCCGTAACGCCGTAAGCACCATGCTGCCCGCCCTTTGAGTTGCGATTCGTTGTAACTTGCACATCCGCGGCGCTGCGGCGCCAACCCTTCGATCGGGCAACGTAGGCTCTAGTAACACTCTTATGAACGGTGCTTCAGTTATCTGTAGTGTGATTAGAGCCATGTTCACGGACGTGCGACCGGCTGTCAATGACTTCACGAGGACTGGATGAAACGAACCGGCAACAATGCGGCCGCTGTCCCGTCATCAGACACCACACCCTTGTCGGGCTCAGTTGCCGGCCCAGCGAGGCGCCCGGCGCTCGAGGAACGCTCGGGCGCCCTCGCGTGCGTCGGCGCTGTCGAAGACGGCGGGCCGCTCGCGGTCGTTGGCTCGCCAGGCGTCGGCCAGCGGCAGCCCGGGGATCGCCGTCATGAGGCGTTTGGTCGCGGCCACGCCGAGGGGGCCGTTCGCCGCGACGGCCTCCGCCAACGTCAGCGCCTCGCCGAGCACATCCGCGGCCAGCACGACCCGGTTAACCAGTCCGAGTTCGTAGGCACGGCGAGCGTCGACCGGCGCACCGGTGAGGCCGAGTTCGAGGGCGATCGCGAGGGGCAGCCGCCGCCCGAGCAGCATCCCGCCCCCGGCCGCGAACAGGCCGCGGCGCACCTCGGGCAGGGCGAACGTGGCGTGCTCGGCCGCGACGACGAGATCGCACGCGAGCACGAGCTCGAAGCCGCCGGCCACCGCGGCGCCGTTCACCGCGGCGACGACGGGCGTACTGATACCTTCCCGTTTGAACCGCTGATAGCCGGCGAAGTTGCGGTAGACCACCGGCCGGCCAGCGGCCAGGGCGGCAAGGTCCATCCCAGCACAGAAGGCGCGCTCGCCGGCAGCGGTCAGGACTAGCACACGGACGTCGGGGTCGGCGTCGGCGCGCTCCAAGGCGTCACCCAGGCCGTCGATCACCTCGGCGTTGAGCGCGTTGCGGGCCTCCGGCCGGTCGATGGTGAGGATCTCGACCGCGCCGCGGCGTTCCACGAGCAAGGACACGGCGACGACCAGATCACCTGGCTGCGAACCGCTGGCCGCCGTCGAGGCGGATTGTCGTGCCGTTGATCATCGGATTCTCGATGATACCGATCGCCAGCCGCGCGTACTCGTCCGGGCGGCCCATCCGCCGGGGGAACGCCGAGCCGGCGGTCAGCGTCGCCTCCCGCTCCGGCGGGATACCCGCGGTAAGGCCGGTGGCGAACAGGCTGGGTGCGATCGCGGCCACCCTGATCCCCAGTGACCCAAGGTCGCGGGCCATGGTCAACATCATCCCCACGATACCGGCTTTCGACGCACTGTAGGCCACTTGCCCGATCTGTCCCTCGAAGCCGGCGATCGACGCCGTGTCGATGATGACGCCCCGCTCGCCCTCCACGTCCGCCTCGTTACGGCTCATGTGCCACGCCTGCAGGCGATTGAGGTTGAAGGTACCCACGAGGTTGAGAGCGATGGTCTGCTGGAAGCTTTCGAGGGCGTGCGGCCCGTCCTTCTTCACGGTCCGCTCGGCGACCCCACCGCCGGCCGTATTCACCGCGATGTGCAGGCCGCCATGCGCCTCGACCGCATCATTGAGCGCGGACTCGGTGCCGGCAAAGTCCGTGACGTCGCACGGATGGAAGGTCGTTGCGTTACCGAATGCCCTGGCCACCTCGGCGCCCGCCGAGGTGGCCAGGTCCAGGATGGCCACCCGCCCGCCCCGAGCCAGGATGGCGGCGGCCGTCGCCCGTGCCATCCCCGATGCGCCACCGACCACCACAGCCACGCGCCCTTCAACGTTCATGGAGCCTCCTCGAAACCCAGCAGATGACCGAAGACAAGCGACCGTAACATGTGCCAGAATCGTGGTTCAATGTATTGGACGAGGGTTCGGAAACTCGGTTCGGAACTCAGGAGGCCGCCGTGGACGATGCCGCCAGCCGCCCGTTGCCGCTGGTCACAGACAGGAACGAGTTCTACTGGACCGCGGGGGCGACCGGCGAGCTACGGTTTCAGTCTTGCCTCGAGTGTGAAGGCTTGCTCCATCCGCCTGCGCCTGTCTGCCGCTACTGCCGCTCCGACCGCCTCAAGGTCCGAGCTGTGTCCGGCTTCGCGACCCTCATCGGGTTCACCGTCAACCACCACGCGCGCCTGCCCGGACTGCAGCCGCCGTTCGTGATCGCGCAAGTGGCGATCGAAGAGGACCCCCGGGTCCGACTCACGACCAACGTAGCGGAGGACGTTGCCGAGGAGCTCACGCTCGGCATGCGGATGCAGGTGTACTTCGAGCAGATCGAGGACGTGTGGTTGCCGCTGTTCCACCCGATTCCCACAGCGCAGACCGCGCCACTGCCGGTCGACGAGACCGCGCCGCAGGACGTGTGGAAGCTTG
Organism: Dactylosporangium sp. NPDC005572; assembly: GCF_040605515.1. Lineage (NCBI taxonomy): Bacteria > Bacillati > Actinomycetota > Actinomycetes > Micromonosporales > Micromonosporaceae > Dactylosporangium > Dactylosporangium sp. NPDC005572. Next base: position 9,533 of record NZ_JBEXCY010000155.1, read on the forward strand.
TGCGGCCCATGCTGACCCCCGACAAGTTCGAGGACCGGGTCGCGATCACCGGCATCGGGATGTCCCGGATCGGCCGGCGGCTCATGGTGGACCCGTTGTCGCTAACCATCGAGGCGTGTGAACGGGCGGTCCAGGACGCGGGGCTCACCATGGACGACATCGACGGCCTGGCCAGCTATCCCGGCGGCGCCGAGATCGGGGGCTTCTCCGAGGGTGGCGTCACTGCGCTGGAGTCGGCGCTACGGCTGCGGCCGACGTGGTTCAACGGCGGCTCCGAGACATTCGGACCCGGCGGCTCAGTCATCGCGGCCATGCTGGCGATCAACGCCGGACTGGTCCGGCATGTGCTGTGCTTCCGCACCGTATGGCAGTCCAGCCACGACGAAATGGTGAAGCGGGGCCGGATCCGCCCACCCGCCGGCCGGGTCGGGCCACCGATGGAGTACGTGCTGCCGTTCGGCGCGACAACCGCAGCGCACACTCTCGCGCAGTCGGCGCAGCGGCACTTCCACCGCTACGGCACGACCCGGGAGACGCTAGGCTGGATCGCGCTAAACCAACGGGCCAACGCCGCGCTCAACCCGACGGCGATCTACCGGGATCCGCTGACTATGGAGGACTACCTCAACGCCAGGATCATCACCACCCCGTTCGGCCTCTACGACTGCGACGTGCCGTGCGACGGCGCGACGGCGGTGATCGTGTCAGCACTGGACGCGGGGCGGCATCTGGCCAAACCGCCGATCCGGGTGGAGGCCGTCGGCACTCAGATCACCGAGCGGGTCGAGTGGGACCAGAGCACGCTGACCCACGAGCCGCAGGTACTCGGGCCAGCGGCGCACATGTGGTCACGCTCGTCGCTGCGGCCCTCCGACGTCGACGTGGCCGAACTCTACGACGGCTACACGTTCAACTGCCTGTCCTGGATCGAGGCGCTGGGCTTCTGCGGCATCGGCGAGGCGAAGGACTTCCTCGACGGCGGCAAGAACATCGCCCGGGACGGGCAGTTGCCGCTCAACACGCACGGTGGTCAGCTGTCCCACGGCCGCACTCACGGCATGGGCCTCATCCACGAGGCGATCAGCCAGCTGCGCGGCGAGGCCGGCCCGCGCCAGGTAAAAGGGGCCGAGGTGGCGGTGGTCAGCAGTGGCGGCCTCACCCCCAGCGGCGCCATCCTGTTCACCGTGGACCGGTGAGCATCTTGACCGTCACGCCGCAGCGGCGCGGCCGGGCCATTGCCATGACACCGGCCGAAATCAACGCGTTCCTGGCCAGCGAGCGCACCTGCCGGGTCGCCTCACTGTCGGCGCAGGGGCTGCCTCACGTCACCGCCCTGTGGTTCGTGTGGGATGGAAAGGCGCTCTGGCTCAACTCGCTCGTGCGCAGCCGGCGCTGGGCCGACCTGCGCACCAACCCGGCGGTGAGCATTCTCGTGGACACCGGCCACGACTTCGCCGAATTGCGCGGCGTGGAGCTGTCCGGCCACGCCGAGCCAGTCGGCGAAGTGCCGCGGGTCGGCCTGGCCGAACCAACACTCACCGAGCCCGAGCAGTTGTTCGCCCGCAAGTACGCCGGCCTGGACGCGGTGCCGCATGACGGCCGCCACGCCTGGCTCCGGATCACGCCGTCACGGATCGTGTCATGGGACTATCGCAAGCGCGCGCGCTAGGCGCCGACCCGGTCCTGGAATGGGACCGCGACCTCGGATCGGGCGACCCCCTCGGGTTTCCCGGCTACGCCGACCCGGTCACCAACGGCGCCGCCGGCGTCCTGACCGGAATCGTGCGCATCGGCGGAGCATCCGGAATCGAGTGCGCCATCATCCACAGCGACTTCGCCGCGTTCGGCGGCAGCATGGGCGTCGCCGCTGGAGAGAAGATCGCCCGGGCGTTCCGCCGCGCCGCACAGGCCCGGCTGCCGGTCGTGGCCGTCACGCGGACCGGCGGCGCCCGCATGCAGGAGGGCATGCTGTCCCTCGTCCAGATGCCCCGCACCGTGGCCGCCGTGCGAGCGCACGCCGAGGCAGGCGTGCTCAGCCTCGGTATTCTGCGATCCCCCACCACCGGCGGGGTGTTCGCCTCATGGGCGTCGCTGCTCGACCTGCGAGCGGCCGAGCCCGGCGCGGTGGTCGGCTTCGCCGGCCCCCGGGTGGTGGCACAGATGACCGGACAGCGCCCCCCACCGTGGTCGCACAACGCCGAATCGGCGTTCGCCGCCGGACTCGTCGACGCCCTAGTCGACCGGGAGGAGCAGGGCGAGTGGCTGGCAGCCGCACTGGGCATCCGCGACAGGCCGCTGCTCCTCGACCCGGACCGGCCGGCCCTGCCAGCGCCAGCTGTGCCCGGCACCGGCGAAGTGCTGACCCGCGCCCGCCATCCACGCCGCCCTTCAGGCCTGGAGTGGGCCGCCGCGCTGTGCACGTCATGGGTCGAACTGCACGGCCCGGACCCGGCGATCCGGGCCGGCCTGGCGACGATCGCCGGCAGGCGCAGCGTTGTCGTGGCGATGGACCGCCACGCCCGTCCGGACCGCTCGACCGAAGCACACTCCGCGGTCGCCCGGCCGGGGCCGGCCGCCTACCGGCTGGTGCAGCGCGCCGCCGACCTCGCAGGCAAACTCGGGCTGCCGCTCGTCGCGTTCATCGACACGCCGGGCGCCGACCCGGCGCCCCAGTCTGAGTCCGGTGGCATCGCCCGAGAGATCGCGGCCACCCTCGACCGGTTGGAGCGCCTGCCGACGGCGAGCGTGGCGGTATGCGTCGGGGAGGGTGGCAGCGGCGGCGCGATCGCGCTCGCACATGCCGACCGCCTACTCATGCTGGAACAGGCCGTCTTCAGCGTCATCGGCCCGGAAGCGGCTGCGGTGATCCTGTGGCGCGACGCTTCGCGCTCCGGCGAGGCGACCCGCCTCTTACGGATCACGGCGCCCGAACTGGTCGAACTCGGCATCTGCGACGCCGTCCTGCCGGAACCGGCGGCCCCATCCGACGTGGACCTGGTGCGCGCGGCGGTGGGCAAGGCCCTGACCGAAGCAGTGCCCGGCGACCGCAACCGTAGGGCGGACACCGCCACCAGGCGCTGGCTGACGCCCTGACTCGCCCCGTCGTGGACTGACGTGCGCGGCGGCCTGCCGCATCGGACCGGCACTCCGGGCCGGTGCGGCAGGCTGGCACTTGCTCAGATACTGATCCCGACCAGCTTGGTGTCGAGGTACTCGGCGAGGCCCTCGGCGGCGCCTTCGCGGCCCAGACCGCTCTCCTTCACGCCGCCGAAGGGCGCGGCGGCCGAGGTCGGATTGATATCGTTCACGCCCACGATACCGAACCGCAGCGCCTCGCTGACACGCATCGCCACAGCCATGCTCCGGGTGTAGAGGTACGACGCCAGGCCGTACACGGTGTCATTGGCCATCGCCACCACTTCATCCTCGTCGTCAAATACGAGCACGGCAGCGATCGGGCCGAAGGTCTCTTCACGGTAGATCTCCATCTGCGGGGTCACCTCCGACAGCACCGTGGCCGGGAAGAAGTAACCGCCGTCGTAGCCCTCGCCAGTGAGCCGCTCGCCACCGGCCAGCACAGTTGCGCCCCTGCCCACCGCATCGGCGACCTGGCGGCGCATTTTCGCCATGGCGGACTCGTCGATGAGCGGACCGATGCCGACGCCGTCGTCGAGCCCATTCCCAGCCCGCAACCGTCCGACCCGATCCACCAGCGCCGCAAGAAACTCGTTCGCGATCGAGCGGTGCACGAAGATGCGGTTCGGGCTGATGCAGGCCTGCCCGGTATTGAGGAACTTCACGAGCGCCGCGCCCTTCGCCGCGTGCACCGGATCAGCATCGCCGAACACGATGAACGGCGCGTGGCCGCCGAGTTCGAGGGAGACCCTCTTGACGGTGCTGGCAGCACTACGAGCGATGAGCTTGCCCACCTCCGTCGAACCGGTAAAGGTGATCTTCCGTACCTCGGCACTGTTCAGCAGTTCCTCGCCGACCGTGGCCGGGTCGGCGCTGGTGACCAGGTTGACCACGCCTGCCGGGACGCCCGCGTCCTCGAGGATCCGGAACACTGCCATCGCACACAGCGGTGTCTGCTCGGCCGGCTTCACCACGATCGTGCAGCCGGCGGCGAGCGCTGGCGCCACCTTCCGGGTGATCATCGAGACCGGGTAGTTCCACGGCGTCACGGCGGCCACCACGCCGACCGGCTGACGCAGCACCAGGAAGCGCTGGTCGCTGCGGGCCGAGGGAATCGTCGAGCCGTAAATCCGCTTGGCCTCCTCGGCGTACCAGCTCAGGAAGTCGGCGGCGTAGCGCACCTCGTTGCGGGCGGCACGCAGCGGCTTGCCCTGCTCCAGGGTCATCAACTGGGCCAGTTCGTCCGCGCGCTCCAGCATGAGCTGATGTGCCTTGTGCAGGCACTCGGCCCGCTCATAGGCGGTACGGCCGGACCACTGCGGGAAGGCCGCCGCGGCAGCGTCGATCGCCTCACGGGCGTCGTCCCTACCGCCGTCGGCCACGGTAGCGAGCGGCTCTCCGGTTGCCGGGTTCGTCACGACGAACGTTGCGCCGGCGGCCGCCGCACGCCACTTGCCGTTGACGTAGATGGAGTCTCCGGTCGCGCCGGCGTCGAACAGGGGAACGGGCATCGCGGCCTCCGTCGCAGGATCAAGCGGGTTGTCGAACCACGATACATGCTTGCAATATTCTGATACCAGCTGCTTGAATCACTGTTCATATTCCGAGAGGCAGACGATGTGAAGGCGGCGCCGTGACCCTCGTCAAGTTCTTCCACCTCATCCATCTCGTCGACGATCTGGACCGCGCCGACGCCTGGTACGACGCGGTCTTCTCGCCACACCGCTTCTACCGCGCCTGGGATCCGCGCGAACGGCGCGACGCGTCGCTACAGCTGATCGGCGACTTCATCATGGAGCCGATCATGGCCAGCAAGGCTGCCGAGGACCAGCAGATGCCGCTGAGCCGCTTCTACCAGCGCTTCGGCGAGCACTACCACTCCCTGGCCTGGTACGTCGAGGAGGAAACCTGCGATGACCTGTGCCACCGGCTACGCCACGCCGGCGTCCGCATCGCCAAGCCCGGCGGCGGCACCTTCGCCGAAGGCGAGTCGACGGATGGTCTGTTCTTCACCCATCCCAAGGACACCTACGGCCAGATCGAGATCGCCGCACTGAACTCGACGTTCCGCGGCCTGGACCCACGCTTCGTCGAGGGCTGGTCGGGCGGCTTCTGGCGGGACGAGCATCCGCTGCACCTGCTCGGCCCGTCCCACATCACCGTCGCAGTGCGCGACCTGAGCACCGCGCGCCGCTTCTACGAGCAGCAGCTGGGTGGCACAACCTTGCACGAGGAGTCCACACCCACCACAAAGAGCGCGTTCGTCCTGGTAGGCAGCGACATCGTCATCGAACTCGCCGAACCGACATCGCCGGACTCCCGCATCGGCCAGGACCTGGCCCACAACGGCGAGATGCCCTACGCCGTCACGTTCCGCGTGCGCGACCTGGAGGCGGCCGAGCGGCACGTCACGCAGGCCGGCGCCGCCGTCGCCGACCGCGCCGGCCAGACGCTGACACTCGACCCCGCCGACACGTTCAACGTCGTGTTCGCCTTCACCGAGCGCACCATCCCCGGGGACCCCCGATGAGCGCGGCGAAGCAGCGGCAGCTGCGCCGCAACGACTACTCACTCGACGAGCAGCAGCAGGCGGTGCACGAGGCGTTCGCCGACTTCTTCACCGCCGAGTGCCCGAGCAGCCGGGTCCGTGCGGCCGAGCCACTCGGCTTCGACCAGGCACTGTGGGGCAAGGTCAGGGAGCTCGGCGCGGTCTCCATGGCCGTGCCTGCGGACCGGGGCGGCGACGGCGCCACGCTCATCGATCTAGTACTGGTCGCCGAGCAGTACGGTCGCGTCCTCGCGCCGGTGCCCCTGATCGAGGCGGTCGCTGCGGCCAGGCTGCTGGCGAGGCTCGACGCCGATGCCGCGGCGGACTTCCTTGCCGCGACGCTGACTGGCGAAATGCTGCCCACGCTCGCGCTGCACCAGGTGGGCCACGACCCGCGCCAGATCGTCCCGGCCGGGGCCGTTGCCCGGCAGGTGCTCGCGCTGCACGGCCAGGAGCTTGTCCTGATCACCGCGGCGGCCCCGCCCGAGCACGTCGAGAACATGGCGCACGCGTCGCTGGCATGGTGGGACCTGAGTGCCCAGAGCGGCGATCGGCAGGTGCTCGCGGCCGGACCGCGCGCCGTTGAGGCATTCGCAGCGGCGGTGCGCGAGTGGAAGCTGCTGACCGGCGCCGCCCTCGCCTCCTCCGGCGACGACGCCGTCCGCCTCGCCGTCGACTTTGTCAGCAGCCGCACCGCGTTCGGCCAGCTGGTCGGGTCGTTCCAGGCTGTGGCCAACGCGATCGTCGACGCCGCCACAGCCGTCAGCGCGGCCCGCAACCTCACCCGCAAGGCGGCGTGGTTCGCTGAGTACGCACCGCACGAACGGCGCGAGCTGCAGCCGATGGCATACCTCGCGAGCGCTCGCGCGGCGGTCCAGGCCGCCACGACCGCGGTCCACGTCCAGGGCGGCTTCGGCTTCAGCGTCGAGTCCGACGTGACGCTGCATTTCCGGCGGGCAAAGGGATGGAGCGTCCTGGCTGGCGATCCCTCCCGGGAGCTGTTCGACATCGCCGCGCACCTGCCGGCGTCCTTTCAGTGACGTCTCGGAACTGAGGAGAGCCATGGACTTCAGCACGGTCGAGCTCACCGACGAGACCCGCGAATTCCGGCGGGACGTGAGCGAATTTCTGGACGTGCATCTCAACGAGGCAGTGCTCGAGACGGAACGGCGCACGGGGGCCGGACACAGTCAGCCGCTGCACCGCGCCCTGGCCTCACGCGGCTGGGTGCAGCCCACCTGGCCGGTCGACGAGGGCGGCGCCGGCCTCGACCCGTTGCAGAATCGAATCCTGCAGCTCGAGCTGGCCGACCGCGACGCCCCGATGATCAGCAGCGGTACGACGCGCATCGTGGTCGGCGCGGTGCGCTCGTACGGCAGCCCGTGGCTCAAGGAGCAGGTGCTTCCGGCGGTGGCGGCTGGTGAGGTGATCTGTTGCCTGGGCTACACCGAGCCGGACGGCGGTTCCGACCTCGCCGGCGTGCGCACCGGCGCGGTGCGCGACGGCACCGGCTGGGTCATCAATGGGGCCAAGATGTTCACCACCGGGGCACAGCACTGCCAGTACTGCTTCCTCGTCACCCGCACCAACACCGAGGTGCCCAAGCACAAGGGCATCACGACGTTCCTGGTCCCGTTGGACCGTGCGGGCATCGAGATCCGGCCGATTGAGACACTGGGAGGTGAGCGCACCAACGCGGTCTTCTACACCGACGTACGCATCGAGGACGACTACCGGCTCGGCCCGGTCGACCAGGGCTGGAAGGTGCTGTCCGGGCCGCTCAGCGACGAGCATGGGCTGCAACGCGGTGATGCCGAGCTCGACGAGATCAACGGACAGGGCGCCGGCTACAGGGCCACCCTCGACCGGCTGTTCCGCCACGCCCTGCACTGGGCACTGACCGCCGGCCCCGACGGCTCCCGGCCCTACGACGAGCCGTTCGTGCAGCTGCGCCTTGCCGAGATCGCGACCGACTTGGAGATCGCCAGGAGCACCCCCGGCGCGATGGGCCGGGTGAACGGCTCGGAGCTGCTCATCCGCGACAGCGCGTTGCTGGTCGATCTCGTCGGGCCGACCGCCGTGCTGCCCCACGGCGCCACGGGCGCCTCCGAGGACGGCCTGTTCGAATGGGGCCACCGCTACGCGCAGGGCACGGCGACCTACGGCGGCACGACCGACATCATGCGCAACATCGTCGCCCAGCGAGTGCTCGGCTTGCCCCGCCCGCCCCGCTTCGACGGCTAGCAAGGGACTCGCGGGGCCGGCGGACGGCCGGCCCCGCGCGGGCGTCTCAGCTGGTCGAGAAACCGCCGTTGACCGCGATCGTCTGGCCGGTCACCCAGCCGGCTTCGTCGGACGCCAGCCACACCACGGCGGCGGCCACATCCGCGGGGGTGCCGAGCCGCCGGGTCGGATACAGCCGCAACTGGCGTGCCAGGCGGTCCGGATCGGCGCCCGGATCAAAGCCGGCCGGTGGAACCGTGCCGAGCGCGATGCAGTTGCAGGTGACGCCGCTACGGCCGACCTCCTTGGCGATAGAGCGGATGAAGCCGATCCCGGCCGCCTTCGAGGCGGCGTAGACGGCGAGGTTCGCCTCACCCGTGCGCGCCGAATCCGAGGTGATCGTCAGCACCCGCCCCCAGCCGCCGACCACCATGCCGGGCAGCACCGCGTGCGTACAGTGCAGCACGCCGTGGATGTTGAGCCGGATGAACCGGTCCCAGTCCGCCGGTACGGTCTCGGTGAACCGCTGCAGCGCGATACCGTCCGCGGGGATCCCCGCGTTGTTGACCAGGATGCCGACCGGGCCGAGGATCCGCTCGACGTCGGCGACCATCGCCCGCACGGCGGCCTCATCGGTGACGTCGGCGACCGCTGTGCAGGCTCGACCGCCAGCTGCCTCCACCGCCGCCACCATGCTGGCCGCCCGATCGGTGAATACGTCGTTCACCGCCACCGCCGCGCCGCGCGCCGCCAGCGCCGCCGCAATCGCCGCGCCAACACCCTGCCCGGCCCCGGTGACCAGGGCCACGCGGCCCGCCATGTCGAACATGCTCACTCCGATGCGCCTTCTGCCGTGAGTGCTGTGACGTACCCACGCTTGCTGCTGCACTGACGGTTCCATAGACTGAACCACTATTCAATAGATTTGTCGGCCGGTACAACGCTTGGAGTCCACATGCCCGACGCCGTCATCGTCTCCGCCTGCCGCACTGCGATCGGAACCGCGGGCAAGGGGACCCTGCGCAACACCACCCCGTTCGAGCTGGCCGACACGGTGGTCGCCGAGTCACTCAAGCGCACCGGCCTCGACCCCAACCTGTTCGACGACGTCATCCTCGGTGAGTCGATGTACGGCGGTGGCGACGTCGCCCGGCACGCGGCGATCACCGCCGGGATGACCACCGTGCCAGGCCTGGCCCTCAACCGGCATTGCGCCTCCGGCCTCGCCGCCGTCTCGGAGGCCGCCGCGAACATCCGCGCGGGCATGGCCGACGCCATCATCGCGGGCGGCAGCCACTCCAGCTCGACCGCGCCCCGTTCCCGCTGGCGCGACGTCGCCACCGGCGAGTGGGCGGAGAACTGGGTGTCGCCGTCCCACCCGGACTCGCTGGAGGCACCAAACCTCGACATGTCCATCACAGTCGGCTGGAACGCCGCAACGACGGTGGGCGTCTCGCGGGAGGAGATGGACGCCTGGGCGCTGCACTCGCACGAGAAGGCGGTCCGGGCCATCGACGAGGGCCGCTTTCTTGACGAGATCGTGCCGGTGAGCGCCCGCGGGGACAACGGATTGCCGGTCACCTTCGAGGTGGACGAGCATCCGCGCCGAACCACGTCGATGGCAAAACTCGCCGCACTGCCCGTGCTCCATCCGGAGATCCCCGGGTTCAGCATCACCGCCGGCAACTCCTCCGGGGTAAACGACGCGGCCGCCGCGCTCGTGATCACCGCCGCGCCATTCGCCGAGCGGCACGGCCTCATCCCACTGGCCGTCGTCCGGTCGTGGGCAGTGGTCGGCATCGATCCGGCCCAGACCGGCCTGGCGCCGACCAAGGCGATCCCGAAGGCCCTCCAGCGTGCCGGTCTCGACCAAGCCGACGTCGACCTCTTCGAGATCAACGAGGCGTTCGCGGCGATGTGCGTCGCGACGGTGCGCCGGCTGGGCATCGACCCCGCTGTCGTGAATGTGAGCGGTAGCGGCTGCAGCCTCGGGCACCCGATCGCAGCCTCCGGCGCCCGGATGGTCACGACGCTCGTACACGAGTTGCGCCGCCGTGGCGGCGGCATCGGCGTGGCGAGCATGTGCGCCGGCGGCGGCATGGGGTCGGCGGTCGTCCTCGAGGTGCCGGCGAGCTGATGTCGTCGACTGTGACGGTGACCGGCGCGGTGCAGCGTCGGGCGTGGCTGGACCGCATACTGCCGCCGGTCGAACGGGTTCGGCCCGGGCTTTGGTCCGTGCCAGTGCCGATCCCGGACAGCCCGCTGCGCTACGTGCTCGTCTACGTCTTCGAAATGCCCGGCGGGGTCGTGCTGGTGGACGCGGGCTGGCCTGCTCAGGAGTCGTGGGATGCGCTCGTGGCCGGCCTGGCCGAGACCGGACACGGCATCGCGGACGTCCGCGGCGTGCTCGTCACCCACATGCACCCTGACCACCACGGCCTGGCTGGCCGCGTCCGCGAGGCGTCGGGCGCCTGGATCGGCATGCACCCCGGCGAGGCGGAAGTGCTGACCAACCGGCCCGAGCCGGGGTGGCTGGCCGAGCGGGACCGGCAGTGGCTGACCGAACGCGGAGCCGGAGCGCGTGACCTCGCCGAACTCGCCCGGTTCCCGCTCGATGCGGGGATCCTCGAGTCACTGGTGCGCCCGGATCGTCTCGTCCAGGACGGTGACCACCCGCTCGCTCCCACCTGGCAGCTACGCGCGGTATGGACGCCCGGCCACACCCCGGGGCATCTGTGCTTCCACGACGAGCCGTCCGGCCTGCTGCTGTCCGGCGACCACGTGCTGCCCCGCATCAGCCCGAACATCGCCGCTCAGGGCGGGTTGGCGGACCCGCTCGGCGACTACCTCGACTCCCTGGACCGGGTCAGTGCCCTGCCACACGAGGAGGTCCTGCCCGCGCACGAGTACCGCTTCGCCGGACTGGCCGAACGGGTCGCGCAACTACGCCGCCACCACGAAGCCCGCCTGGCCGAGATCGAGCGGTTGACCGCCGCCGAGCCTGGCAGCTCCACCTGGGCTCTCGCCGCCGGGCTGACCTGGTCGCGCTCCTGGGCGCAGACGCAGGGCCCGATGCGCCGCGGTGCCGTCTCGGAGACCTTGGCCCACCTCGTCGTGTTACAGCGGCGCGGCCGGGTCGTGAACACGGGCGACGTCGTCGATCGGTGGGTGCTCGCCGGTGGCTGAGCGCGTCGTCGTGACGGTCGAGGGCATCCCTTTCTCGGCCTTGGTACGGGAGGTCACCGCGCCGCGGGCCGTCGTCGTCGCGCTACACGGCGGCGGTTCGGACGTGGGTTACTTCGACGCGCAGCTCGATCGGCGCCTCTCCCTGTTTGATGTCGCCGCAGCGCTCGGATTCACAGTCGTCGCGCTCAACCGGCCCGGCTATGGAAGCTCGCACGGGCACGCGGCGGAGCTGGGCGACCCGGAGCGGCGCACCAGCCTTGCATGGTCCGCCGTCGATGCACTGCTGGCCGGCCTACCGCGGGGCGCCGGCTCGTTTCTGATGGCCCATTCGATGGGCTGCACGTTGGGAGTGCGAATGGCCGCGACTGCCTCCGGCGCCGGACTGCTCGGGCTCGAGCTGTCTGGCATCGGGCTGCGCCAGGACCCGCGGTCCCTGCGGGTCCTGGCCCGCCTCGACCCGTCGGCGCCGCGCCGAGGCTCAGTGCCGGCGGGCCTGCGCGACGTCATCTGGGGACCGGAACACCTGTATCCGGAGGGCACCTTCGCCGACGGGGTCCCGCCCTCGGCACCGGTGCCCTGGTTCGAGGGCGACGACGCCACTCGATGGCCCGCACAGTTTCCGGCGCTGGCGGCCCGGGTCACCGTGCCCGTGCGCTACAGCCTGGGCGACCACGAGTGCTGGTGGCGGCCAGGGCCGCAGGGACTGGCCGAGGTGGCCACGCTGTTTACGGCCGCGCCGCGGGTCGTGACGGACGAGCAGGCGTTCGGCGGGCACAACCTCAGCCTCGGGCTGACCGCGACCGCCTATCACCTCAAGGTGCTCGCGTTCGCCGAGGAATGCATCGTCGCCCAGCAGCTCGGAAGCCCTGTTCGCCAAGAATGAACTGTGGTTCAATCTTCTGAGCATGGATGAAGGGAGAACAAGGCATGCCACGATACAGTGTGGGCGAACGGCTGCGTAGCCGTGTATCCACGGTCGAGGTGGTCGTCGTCCGGGCGTCGAGCGCCGACCTGGAGGTCACCTGTGCCGGCGTTCCGGTGGCTCGCGACGGCGAGGAGATGCGCCACCAGGGCAGTGGTGCATTCGCCGGCGAGGAGACGCTGCTCGGCAAGCGTTACGAAGACCAGAACAGCGGGCTCGAGCTGCTGTGCGTCGTGCCCGGTAGCGGGCGGCTCGCGGTCGCGGAGCGTCCACTCGCCCTCAAGTCGCCCAAGCCGCTGCCGTCCTCCGACTGACCACCGCGGCATACAGAGGGAGTGCACGTGAACATCTCGATGCTACTGACGATGGCTGCGACCGGTGCACCCGACGCCGTGGCGGTCGAGCACCGCGCCCGACGCTCGACCTACGCGCAGCTGGCTCGGCTGTCGGCCGGCGGCGCGGGGATCGTGAGCCGAGAGGGCGCGGACTCGGTGCTGTTCCTGGGCGTCAACTCGACGGCGCTGCCGGTCGCGCTATTCGCTGCGGCGGCCGCGGGCGTCCCGTTCGTCCCGCTCAACTACCGTCTGTCCGCCGAGCAGGTACGCGCGCTCGCCGGGCGCTTCCAACGGCCGCTGACCATCACGGACGCCGCCGAAGTCCTGGACGGGCCCGGCCCCACATACGGCCTGCAGGAGTGGGTGGACGCGTGCTCCGCTGCAGAGCCGCTCGCGTCCGCCGACGTCGACCCGGAGTCGATCGCAGTGCTGCTGTTCACCAGCGGTACCACCGCCGAACCCAAGGCAGCGGTCCTGCGTCACCGGCACCTGGTGTCCTACGTCCTGAGTACCGTTGAGTTCGGCTCGGCCGGACCCGATGAGGCAAACCTCGTCAGCGTGCCGCCGTACCATATCGCGGCAGTCGCGAACCTGCTCACCAACATTTACGCTGGGCGCCGGCTGGTCTATCTGGACAGTTTCAGCCCCGGCGCGTGGCTCGACCTGGCCCGCGCGTCCGGCGCTACGCACGCGATGCTGGTGCCCACAATGCTCGCCCGGATCGCCGACCATCTGGCCGAGCGGGGGGAACCGACGCCTGGGCTGCGGTCGGTATCCTACGGCGGCGCCCGGATGCCGCAGGCCGTCCTCGAGCAGGTGCTCGCCGCGTTCCCGGACACCGGCTTCGTCAACGCCTACGGACTGACCGAGACCTCCTCGACGATCGCCCTGCTCGGCCCGGACGACCACCGGGCCGCAGTCGCCTCCGACGCGCCAGAGGTCCGCGCCCGGCTCGGCTCGGTCGGCCGCCCGGTACCAGGAGTCACCATCGCGGTATTCGACGCGCAGGGCCGGCTGTGTCCGCCGGGCGTCCGCGGCGAACTGAGGGTCAAGGGACCGCAGGTCGCCGGGGAGTACCTCGGCGGCGGCGCGCTACTGGACAAGGATGGCTGGTTCCACACTCGCGACCAGGCGTACCTCGACGCAGACGGGTACCTGTTCGTCGAGGGCCGCCTCGACGACACGATCATCCGCGGCGGCGAGAACATCGCACCAGCGGAGATCGAGGAGACCCTTCTGGCACACCCACAGGTGGCCGACGCAGCCGTGGTGGGAATGGCCGACGACGAGTGGGGACAACGCATCCTGGCCTACGTCGTGCCGCACTCGACGGCGCAACCCGACGCTGAGGAACTGCGCTCGTGGGTCCGGACCCGGCTGCGCTCGTCGAAGACACCCGATGAGGTGATATTCCGCACCGACCTTCCGCGCACCGAAACCGGAAAGATCCTACGCCGGCTCCTCCACCTCGATACCGTGGATTCGAGCAGCGGTTCTGTGAGTTGAGCCGAAACTTAGGGATTATGAACCGGACATTCGATCCGGCTAATATCTCGCTCAGGAAGGTCGCGGCCGACCGGTGCCGCGGAGCGACGAGTGAGGTGAACATGACGAAGTCGAGAAGCCAGGACGCCTCCGGACAGGAGAGCGTCGGCCGGAACACGACACGCAGGAAGTCGGCTGTGGCGGCCGAAGCGGCGCCCGCCGGTCGCGCAAGGCGCACGACGAAGGCGGTGCAGTCAGCGCTGAGTCCGCGCGAGCTGCGGCGCCAGCAGCGGATCGACCTGAGCCGGGAGCAGATCCTGGAGACGGCCGAGCAGCTGTTCGGCGAACGGGGCTACCACGCGACCGGCCTTAAGGAGGTCGCCGAACGCTGCGAGTTCTCCGTCGGCTCGCTGTACTCGTTCTTCGAGAGTAAGGACGCGCTCTACCAGGCGGTACTCGCCCGGCGCGCACGCGAGCAGGTTGCCGAAATGCACCGGATCGCGGCCGACCAGGAACCTGCAGACGAGCGGCTGGTGGCAATGGCCCGCCTGCAGGTCGAACACTACCGCAAGCACCCGGCATGGGGCCGGCTCACCACACGAATCCTGGCACCGGGCGCCCAAGCAACCTCGGCAGAGGTGCCAGCTGGCTTCCAGGAGGGATACCGCAAGGCGATTGAGCTAGAGGCCGGCATCATCGCGCAGGGCCAACGCGAAGGCGTCCTGCGCGATGGCGACCCCCAAGCGCTCGCCCGAATGTTCTCGGCGATGGTCAGCGCCTTCCACCTGATGGATCCGGAGGTCAGTGACGACCCGGCGGCCTTCTCCGTCGACGAGTTCCTCGAGTTGGTCGCCCACACCTTCGCCCCCTAGAAGGGCTACGGCATGCACAACTGGTCGGCGCAGGGGCTGCGCTTCGAGTCCGCACATCACGTTGCCTGGCTGCGCCTGGACCGCCCGGACCGGCGCAACGCGATCGACAAGCCCCTGCGGCAGGCCCTGATCGACGCCATCGCCGAGGTGCGCGCGGATCCGGACATCCGCGTCGGCGTCATCACCGGCACCGGCACAGCCTTCTCCGCCGGTGCCGACATCCTCGGGCAAGATCCCATCGAGATTGAGCCTGCGCATCGTCGTGGCCGGCTGAGCAACGTCGCCTATGAGGACGCCCTGCGTTACGGCTGGTGGCGCCTCACCAACGCGCTGTGGGACAACGAGAAGCCCTTTATCGCCGCGGTCAACGGCCCCGCAGTAGGTGGCGGCTGCTCCCTGGCGCTCGCCTGCGACCTGGTCGTTGCCGCCGAGTCCGCCTGGTTCCAGGAGATCTTCGTCAACCGCGGCCTGCCCCTGGAGGGCGGCGCAGCGTACCTGCTCCCCCGCGCGATCGGCCTGCCCCGCGCCAAGGAGATCGCCATGTTCGGTGACCGGGTCGAGGCCCGCGAAGCGGCCGACTGGGGCCTGGTCAACCGGGTCGTGCCGGACGCCGAACTCGAGGCGTTCGTCTCCGAGTGGGCGCTCCGGTTGGCCAATCGGCCGTCGATCGCCCTCGGCCACATCAAACGACAGCTGAACTTCGGCCTCGAGTCATCACTCGGCCAGGTGTTCCGCGAGGAGGCGGTGCTGCTCGGGATCGGTGGCGGCGACGATCAGACCGAGGCCATGCAGGCGTTCGTCGAGCGCCGCCCACCCCACTACACGGGAAAATGAACGTAGGTTCAACGAACTGACCCATTGCTCGAAATGTAGAATTAAACCTACACTTGCGTGAAGACCACGAAGTGGAGGAACGGCATGCCCGCCAAGCCGATGAATGGGATACGGGTCGTCGAAGTTGCCCAGTTCACATATGTGCCGGCCGCTGGAGCGGTGCTGGCCGACTGGGGCGCCGACGTCATCAAGGTCGAGCACGCCGTCAGCGGCGACGCCCAGCGCGGCTTCGCGTATCTGGGCTCGGTGGCCGCTGGCGGCAACTTCGCCCCGTTGATGGAGCATCCCAACCGCGGTAAGCGCAGCGTCGGCCTCGCGCTCGAAAAGCCCGAGGCGCTTGAGGTCCTCTACGACATCGTTCGGCGCAGCGACGTGTTCGTCACGAACTTCCTGGCCGACGCCCGGCGGCGACTGAAGATCGATGTCGACGACATCCGCAAGATCAACCCGAACATCATCTACGTTCGCGGCACCGCGCTCGGCGCACGCGGGCCGGAGGCCGATAGGGGCGGTTTCGACCAGCCGACGTTCTGGTGCCGGGGTGGCAGCGCGGTCGGCGTAACGCCACCCGGCCTCGACGGCATCGTCGGCATGCCAGGCCCGGCCTACGGTGATTCGATCGGCGCCATGACGATCGCTGGCGGTATCTCCGCCGCCCTGTTCGCCCGGGAGCGCACGGGCGAGCCGTCCGTCGTGGACGTCTCGCTGCTCAGCGCCGGAGCATGGGCCAATGCGCTCGCGATCGACCTTTCGCTGATCAACGGCGAGCCGTGGCGTGCACAGCCCCTGCAGGCCGGCGCCAGCGCACCGAAGAACCCGCTCGTGGGTTTCTACCGCACCTCCGACGACCGCTACCTCAACCTGTCGATGCTGCAGCCCGGGCGCTACTTCGGTGACTTCTGCGCCCACATCGACCGACCGGACCTGCCGCAGAACGAACTGTGCGACACGACCGAGAAGCTCATGGCCAACGCCGCGGCGGTGGCGGAGATCATCGCGAAGGAGATCGCCGCCCGCCCGTTCTCGGAATGGCTGGAGCGGTTCGCGACGCTGGAGGGTCAGTGGGCGCCGGTCCTGGACAGCCTCGAGGTCGCGCATGACGTCCAGTTGCGCGCCAACGGCTTCATCGCCGAGGTCACCGACGTCGACGGAAACCCGCGCGAGCTTGTCACCGCGCCCGTGCAGTTCGACGAGACCCCGGCCAGCCTCACCCGCGGCCCGCAGTTCGCCGAGCACACCGACGAGGTGCTGCGCGAGTCCGGCCGGGACGACGAGGCCATCCTCGCGCTCAAGCTGGCAGGCGCAGCCACCTGACCATGTGCTGCTGCCATGCAAAGCTGCCGGGCCGCTCATGCAAGCGGCCCGGCAGCTTTGCATGGTCAGCGCAACCACGTCGATGCAATGTAGACGGACCTCGACGGATAAACCCTAAGGTCGGTCAGTGTTCGTAGGCGAATGGTGACCGGGTTGTGGGTAGTCCGATGGCGCGGTTGCGCCAATGGTGGCGGTCACGGCTAAGAGATCAGTTCAGAATGAGCTGACGGAGGCAGATTACTGAGCAGGCAAGGCTGATCAGTGCTTGGTGGATGTCGGCTCGGCGTTCGGTGCGGATGCGGAGCTTCTTGAAGGCGTGGAGCCAGGCGATGGTGCGTTCGACGTACCAGCGATGTTGGCCGAGCCCGGAGCCGTGGCTGGTGTTGCGACGCGCGATGTGTGGTGTGATCCCGCGGGCGCGGACCAGGTGGCGGTACTTGTCGTGGTCGTAGCCGCGGTCGGCGTAGATGCGGCGTGGCCGGTGCTTGGGTCGGCCGCGCACGCCGCGCACTCGAGGGATCGCGTCGAGCAGCGGCAGCAGTTGCGTGACGTCGTTGCGGTTGCCGCCGGTCAGGGTGACGGCGAGCGGGATGCCGGCCGCGTCGGTGATCACGTGGTGCTTGCTGCCCAGCTTGCCCCGGTCGACCGGGCTGGGACCGGTGTGCTGCCCCCTTTGAGCGCCCGCAGATGGCTGGAGTCCACGATCGCGGCGGACAGATCGAGGCGGCCGGCAGCACGCAACTCGGCCAGGATCAGCTCGTGCAGCTGCTGCCAGACGCCGGCCTCATGCCACTCCTTCAACCGACGCCAGCAGGTAGCCCCGGACGCGCCGAACGCCGCCGTCGGCAACGCATTCCAGGACACCCCGGTCCGAGCCGCGAACAGGATCCCTTCCAACGCGGCCCGATCCGGCGTCCGAGCCCGGCCCGGATACCGAAACCGGCGCTGCCGCACAGGAATCAACGGTTCCAACCGCGACCACAGCTCATCCGTGAGCACCGCGTCAGACACCACACGAGTGTCGATCACTTTGATCGGTAACTCGATCAGACACGCCGACTCATTCTGAACTGATCTCTTAGAGCGAGGCTGGAGCGGCGTGTCGGCGTGAAAGCAGTCGAAGGGTGGCGTATCTGGTTCGGGTGCGCTATCCCGATGGTGGTGGGCTGACGGCCGCGGGCCGGGCCCGACATGAGGCGGTCCGGTTGCAGGCGGCGGCGCTGTTCGCGCAAGACGTGCCGGTCCCAGAGATCGCCAGGCGGCTTCGGGTGTCGCACAACGCGGTGTACGTGTGGCGACGGCGGTGGCTGGCCGAGGGTGAGGCCGGGTTGGCCTCGAAAGGCCCGTCCGGTAGCGACTGCCGGTTGTCGGACGCCGAGCTCGCCACGTTGGCCACAGCGCTCGAAGAGGGTCCTGCCGCACACGGCTACATCGAGGACCAACGCTGGACCCTGGCCCGGGTGGCCGAGCTGATCGCTCGGCTGTTCCGGCAGCGGTACACCCTGCGCGGGGTGTCGTTGTTGTTGCACCGCATCGGGTTCAGCCCGCAAGTACCCAAGCATCGACCGGTCGAACGTGACGAGGCGGCGATCGCGACGTGGCGGCGGGAGGTGTGGCCGCAGGCAAAATAGTGGCGGCCGAGCGTGGGGCGTGGATCTGCTTCCAGGACGAGGCAGGTCATACGCTTCGACCGCCCAAAGCCCGCACCTGGGCTCGGCGCGGCCGGACACCAGTGGTCCCGGTGTCCGGCAAGGGTTCCGGCCGTATCTCGGTGGCCGGCCTGGTCTGCGTCAAGCCCGGAC
>NZ_JBEXCY010000156.1:0-28146 GCF_040605515.1 Dactylosporangium sp. NPDC005572
CCGCCGCGCGGGCCCGGCGCAGCGGCGCCGCCCCCGCTTCGGCCTCCTGCTGCTGGTGGCGCAGCGCGGCCAGCCGGCCGGCGAGCGCGTCCCGCTCGGTGAGCAGCGGGACCAGCTGCCAGGCCCGGTGTGACCGGTGCCGCTCGTGGACGACCGTCGCCGACGCCTGCACACGCAGTACAGCTGAATCGAAACGATGACGTGCGGCCTGGAACCGCAGGTCCCGCACGCGCGCGTCCAGCGCCCGCGCCGCCGCCGCGGCGCGCTCCGCGAGCCCGGCCGCCGCCACCCCGCCGTCCAGCGCCGTCTCCGCCGCCTCGTCCGCGACCGTCGCGGCGAGCGCGAACGCGCCGGCCAGCCGCGCCGCGGCCGCCCGCTCCGCCGCGGCGAGCTCCTCGGCCGCGCCGAGCGACGAGCGGGCCTTGCCGAGGTCGGCGAGCAGCCCGGTGGCCTCGTCGCAGAACGTCACCTCGGCCCGCAGCCGCGGCTGGCGGGCCAGGCGCTCGCGGGTGCCGCGCAGGATCGCGGCGACCTTCGTCGCCGAGGTCGGCTCGGTGACCAGGCTCAGCAGGTACTGCACGAAGTCGTCGGACGTCTTGAACTTGAAGTGGTGCTCGATGCCGCCCTCGGTGGCGTTGATCTTCAGGATCGCGGTGAACAGCCCCGGGTCGAGGCCGCGGTCCTGCAGCGCCTGGGCCCAGCGGTCCTGCTTCGCGGTGACGACGGCGTCGGTCTCCGGCGGCAGCGTCTCGACGGTCCGCACGAAGTCGCGCAGGTCGGTCGGCAGCCCGCCGAGCCCGGCGAACGGCAGCTGCTCGATCTCGACCCCGGCGGCCGGCGTGAACGCGTACCAGCTCTGCCGGAGCCGCTCGTGGGCCGCGTTCGGGTCGGCCGGCTGGACCCGGTCGGTCCACTCGTAGACGGCGCCGGTGACCAGCCGCCGCCCGTCCGGGTCGGTCCACTCGACCACGACGTGCCCGGTGTCGGCGCCGAGGACGCAGTCCTCCAGGTGCCGGCCGGTCGTCGCGGTGGCCAGGAAGTCGCGTCGGTCCGGGCGGATGAGCGCGCAGACGAGCGCGATGAGCGTCGACTTCCCGCCGCCGTTGCGCATCCACAGGATCGTGTCGAGCGGGCGGCCGTCGCGGCCGGTGAGGTCCAGCCAGACCTCGCGGAACCGGGCGGCCGGCGACCCGACGCGGTCGAGGTGGATCCGGCGGATGCGCCACAGCCGGGCGGGCGCCGCCATCAGGCCGCCGCCCGCAACGCCGAGAGCGCCTCGCCGCCGGCCATGTCGGCGACGAGCAGCCGGAAGCGGTCGGTGAGCTGGTACGTCGACGGCCCCATCTGCGGCATCGCCCGGGCGGCACCCCGCTCGACCAGCCAGCCGAGCACCTCCTGCACGGCGAACTGGGTGCAGCCGCGGGCCGGGCCGGGCTGGCGGTCCTTCGGGCGGAACGCGGCGGTGCGCCGGTAGACGTCGGCGGCCCGGCGGTGCTCGGCGCCGGCCGACCCGCCGGCCGACCCGTCCGTCGCGGCGGGGAGGCGCTCGATGGCGTCGCGGATGAACCGGTCCAGCGCCGCCACCTCGACGATCTTCACCTCGGTCGCGTCGAGGTCGGCGTCGGTCGGGAACGCGTAGGCGGCGATGCCGAGCACGGCCAGGCCGGCGACGAGCTTGTCGTCGGCGCCGAGGTTGCCGCCGCGCAGGTCCGCCATGCGTACCGCGAACACGCTGCCCGGCTGCGTGGTGAGCACCAGGCCGGTGCGCGGGGGCGCGCCCAGGACGACCAGGCCGAGGCCGCCGGCGACGGTGTCGACGGCGTCGCGGAAGGCGGTGCTGGTGCGGTACCGCTCGAGCAGCAGCCCGTACGGGTTGCCCTCGGTCGGCCGGGCGCCGGGCCGCAGCCCGAACGCGACCAGCTCGGCCGCCGCCCACACGTCCTCGATCGGCACCGTCACGCCTCGGTCCCCTCTGCTGCTTCGGCGAGCGCTCCTTCGGCGAGTCGCTCATCCCGCCGGTACGTCACCATCAGGTCGTCGCCCCACACCACCCCGGGGTGGTCGAGCAGCGCCCCGGTTCGCTCGGCCGCCACGCCGGCGGTGAGCGCGGTCAGGCCGTCGTCCTCCTCGTCGCCGGTGCCGTCCGGTGCGTACGCCCACAGCGCCGACAGCAGCACCAGCTCCCGCTCGTCGGCGTCGCCGGCCTCGGCGAGCAGCGCGGACAGCGGAACCGGCCGGTCCTCGGCGCGGCGCAGGATCCGGGTCGCCGCGGCCACCACGGCCGGCGGGTACGACTGGAGGTCGGCGCCCTCGGTCTCGCCGGGCAGCTCCGGCTCGGCCTCGGCCGGCCCGGTCACCCGCGGCGGGGTGAGCAGCATGTCGGTGAGGCCGTCGAGGTGCAGCAGGCGCGGCACGCGCAGGCCCAGGATCCGGTCGCCGAACGCCTCCGCGACCGGCTGCGCCCGCGGCTGGGTGAGCTGGAGGACCGGCTGGAACAGCTCCGCCTCGATGTTGAGCAGCCGCAGCTGGATCCGGCGGGCGAACACCTGGCTCAGCTGGGCCTGGAGGAACACGCCCCGGGCGCCGGCGACCCGCTCGGCCAGGTCGAGGTGGACCTGGCGGATGCGGCGCAGCGTGTCGACCAGGTCACCCGACGCCCGGCGCACGGCGGCGTCGGTCTCGGTGTCGATGCCGGCGGCGACGTGGTTGAGCACCTCGGCGTCGGCGGCGATGCGGGCCTCGACGTGCTCGCGGGCCCGTTCGAGCCGGCTCGGCACGTCGGTCACCCAGTCGAAGGCCCGCACGTCACGCCGGGTGGCGTCGAGCACGTCGGCGAGCGACGCGGACATGGCCACGGACACGCGCTCGGCCTGTGTCGCGGTGCGCCCGGCGGCCTCGAAGCGGCGGTCCCGGAGCTGCCGCTGCAGTACCACGGAGAACGCCGCCTCGGCGTCGTCCACGTCGAGGTCGAGGCCGTTGAGGTACACCATGACCGCCTGCGGCGAGGCGAGCACGACGGCGCCGTCCGGCCCGTCCTGGAGCTGCAGCAGCTTGAACGCGAACTCCTCGCTGGTGCCGCGGGCGGTGTCGGCGAAGGGGTAGACGAACGCGCTCTGGTTGTCGGTGTCGTTGAGCAGTCCCTTGATCACCCAGCGTGCCGCGTCGAGGGCGGCCGCCGGATCCGGGCGCATGAGCGCGGCCAGCCCGGCGATCTCGTCGACCAGCTCGGCCAGCGTGACCGGCCGGGCGAACCCGAGCGAGGCGACCGCGATGTCGATCGCGGCGAGGGCGAGCTGGCGCAGGTCGTACGCCTCGTGCACGTCCGCGTGCGCCGCGTTGCGGACCAGCCGGGCGACCGGGTCGGTGAGGATGAGCGCCCGCCACCGCGCCCGCATCGAGGCGTCGGCGACCGGCGACCGGAGCTCCGGCGCGTCGGCCACGTCGAAGAGCTCAGGCTGCACCCGGGGAGGATATCGTTGCCCCGGGTTTCACGATCGGGCGACGGGTATTCACCGGGCCGTGACCGGAACCGTGAACCCGGACCGCGCCGAGTGGGACGTCGTCGTCATCGGCACCGGGCCGGCGGGGGAGACCGCCGCGCTGTACGCCACCCGTTTCTCCGGCCTCGACGCCGTGATGATCGAGCCGGAGCTCGTCGGCGGCGAGTGCCCGTTCTGGGCCTGCGTGCCGAGCAAGGCGCTGCTCGCCCCGGAGCACCTGCTGAGCGACGGCCGCGACCTGGGCGGCATCCGCGAGCTGCTGGCCGACCGGCACCTCGACGTCGAGGGGGTGCTGCGCCGCCGCGACGCGCTCGTCGACCACTACGACGACACCGGCTTCGTCGGTACCGCCCTGTCGTGGGGCGTCGACGTCATCCGCGGCAAGGGCCGCGTCACCGGCGAGAAGACCGTCGAGGTCAACGGCCGGACGATCCGCGCCCGGCACGCCGTCGTCGTGGCCACCGGCAGCGTCCCGTACTGCCCGGAGGTCCCCGGACTGGCCGAGGCCCGCCCGTGGTTCTCCCGCGACGTGACCGCGGTCCGCGAGGTGCCCCGCCGCCTGCTCATCCTCGGCGGCGGCCTGGTCGCCTGCGAGTCCGCCACCTGGCTGCGCGCGCTCGGCGCGGTACAGATCATCATGGTCGAGCGCTCCGACCGCCTGCTGCCGGCCCAGGAGGCGTTCGCGGGCGTGGCGGTGGCCGACGGGCTGCGCGCCTCCGGCGTCGACGTGCGCCTCAACCAGTCGATCGCCGGGGTCGCCCGGGAGATCGTCACCGACGCCGGTCCGGGCCTGGTCCACGGCGCCCCCGCGGTGGTGACCCTCTCCGACGGTCAGGAGCTCGTCGTCGACGAGATCCTGGTCGCGGCCGGCCGCCGCCCCGCGTCCACCGGCGCCGGCCTCCCCGAGCAGTTCACCGTCGACGAGCACCTCAACGTCGACGGCCAGCCCTGGCTGTACGCGGTCGGCGACGTCACCGGCGAGTCCTACCTGACCCACATCGGCAAGTACCAGGGCCGCATCGCCGGCGAGGTGATCGCCGCCCGCGCGACCGGCGCCGCCCTGGACGAGTCCCCGTTCAACCGCCACACCGACCGCGTCCGCGCCGGCAGCGTGGCCCAGGTGATCTTCACCGACCCCGAGGTGGGTGTGGCCGGCCTGACCGAGGCGGCGGCGACGGCCCGCGGCCACGACGTCGAGACGGTCGAGACCGACCTGTCCCAGGTGTACGGCGGCCGGGTCCAGCGCGACCACTACCGCGGCCGGGCCAAGCTGGTGGTGGACCGCCGCACGGACACCCTGCTCGGCGCGACGTTCGTCGGCACCAACATCGCCGAGCTCACCCACTCGGCGACGGTGGCCGTCACGGCGGGGGTCCCGGTCCAGGCGCTGTGGCACGCGATCGGCAGCTTCCCGACGCTGAGCGAGGTCTGGTCGTACCTCCTGGAAGCCCTCGACACCCAGCGCATGGCCTGGTCGAGCCGCTCCTAGGCGGGGCGCCGGGCCCGCCGGCCCGGCGCACACCGCGTGTCAGTCAGTGTCAGTCCAGGCGCTCGGCCGTCACGGTGACCGTCGCCTCGGCGCCGTCCACGGCCACCGTGACGCGGTGCTCACCGGGCTCCAGCGCGGCCCAGGCGTCCAGGCCGCGGCCGGCCTCGGCGCCGTCGACCGTCCAGACGGCGTCGGACGTGGTGCCGATGACCGACGCCCACAGCCGCAGCTCCTGCCCGGCCAGGTACGTGTAGCCGTCCCGCGGGTGCAGGATCGCGACCTGCGGGACCAGGTCGGGCACCCGGATCCGCACCGGGTCGCTGATCGCCGAGTGGAACCCGTCGTGGGCCACGACCTGCAGGAAGCCCTCGCCCGGCGGCACGCGGCCCGGTTCGAGCTCCAGCTCGCGCCCGGTCAGGTCGACGTCCACCGACTCCCACGACTCGCCGTCGCGCGACCACCGCAGCCAGTACTCGGCGGCGCCCCCGGTCGCCTCCCACGCCACCGTCACCGCGCCCGAGCGCGAGACCTTCGGCTCGGCGAGGGCGACCCGGGGCGGCTCGCCCGGGGCCTCGCGGCGCCACACCGTCTCGCCGCGGGTGGTGATGTCGAGCGTCGCGCCCGGGGCGACGTCGGGCAGGAAGGCCTGCGCGACGTACGACGACGGTGGCCGGCCGCCGAGACCGCCGCCGCAGCCGCAGGCCGCCGTGGTCAGGCGGACGAACGCGCCGCTGGAGAGCACCCGCCCGTCGGCGTCGCGCAGGCTCGCCGTGAACGGCGTCGGCCCGGCGGCCGGCAGCTCGGGGTGGGCCCGGGTGCGGGCGACCTTCACCACGTCGCCGACCCGGCCGTCCTCGACCAGGACCAGCACCGAGATGACGTGGCGCAGCTCCACCGGCGGGTGCACCGGCAGCTCGACCGGCGGGGGCCCGACCGGCGGGATCTTGATCTCCTGCCAGACCAGGTCGCGCCACCACGGGTGGTCCATGCCGACCGTCGCCGGGCTGAGCACGGCCGCGTTGACCAGGCGGCCGTGATGGTACGGCGAGATCCACTTCGGCCAGGCGTACCCCATGACGTCCTGGAACGTCTGCGGCGACATGACGTTGCCGGTGTTGACGTCGAGGCCGTACTCGCCGTCGTGGCCCTGCGCGACGCCGGTCGGGTCGTAGGGCTCGTACGGCGGGAAGTTCGGGTCGGGGTTCGGCGCCCCGCCGGACGGCGCGTGGGCCAGCCCGGCCGCGTGCCCGGCCTCGTGCGCGAGCGTCCACGGCTCGCCGATCGGGCCGACCGCGACGCCACCGCCGCCGCAGCCGACGACCGGCCCCCTCGGCGTACCGGAGGGCAGCAGCCCGTAGTAGATCCAGCCCGGCTGGTTGCCGTCGGCGGTGCGCACCGTCGCGACCCGGGCGTGCAGGGCGTCCCAGGCGGCGCCGCAGCCGCTCGTCGGGAACGTGGCCGACTGCAGCGGTACCGTCTGGGTGAGCGTCCCGGCGACCCGGAACGCGGCCGTGGACTCGACCGGGAACAGCGTGAGCGCGGTGCCGGACATCGCCTGGAGGTCGGCGAGCGCGGGCGCGGGCAGCGTGAGGTTCGGGGCGCCCTGCTGCATGCTGCTCGGCCCGTTGTAGGAGATCATGACGCCGGCCAGGCGCAGCGTCTGGCGCAGCGTCACCGCGACGTCGACCGTCGCCTCGGCGGTGCGGCCGCCGCTGCTGACCCGGGCGACGAGGCGCAGGTGGCCGATCATCTCGCCGGCCGGCACGACGAAGTTGACGGTCTCGCCGATGGTGCCGCGGGTGCCGGCGTACGTCGTGCCGAACGACGACGGCACCGACGTCGCCGACGAGGCGTGCGGGCTCAGCGTCGCCACCGTGCCGTAGAGGAAGCCCAGGCGGCGGCGCTGCACGGTCAGCTCGGCGGTCAGGCCGGAGGCGCCGAACAGGCTCCCGACGTACACCCGGACCCAGGCCGGCTTGCCGGACACCAGGCGCAGGGCGTTGTCACCCTGCCGGTCGGCCGGGTCGGTGAGGTGCCGCTCGGCGTCGAAGAACTGCACGGCCTGCGTCACCTCGATGCCGCTGACGAACAACCGCAGCCGCTGGATGAGCGACTCGTCGAAGAGCAGCTTGCTGATGTCCATGGTGGCGCTCCTTCTGCCGTGGTGTCCGGCGGCCGGCGTGTGTACCGGCAAGGAGCGGGCCTGAGCTGGCAAGATACCTGTGTCGGGTGCCCGACGGGCGCTTGGCGCGGCTCGGGTACGGTGGTTTGTCGTGACGGAATATCTGCAGGTGTCGACGGCCTTCACGACCCGGCAGGACGCGGCGTACCTCGCCCGGTCGGCCACCCACTCGCGGCTCGCGGCCGCCGCCCAGGTGATCGGGCCGGTGCTCTCGATGAACTGGCACGACGGTGCGCTGGTCGAGACCGAGGAGTGGCAGCTGGTGCTGCGCACCCGGATCGAGCGCTTCGACGAGCTGACCGCCTACCTGGTCGACCGCCACCCGGAGCCCAACCCGGAGATCGTCGGCGTGCCGATCGTGCCCGGCACCCGGTCGTACCTGAACTACCTGGACCGGCGCACGTCGCCGGCGTCGCTCTAGGTCGCGGCGACGACGCCGCCCCACAGCAGGGCGACGATCACGCCGCCGAGCGCGGCCCGGTAGTAGACGAACGACGCGATCGAGTGGCTGGCGACGAACTTCAGCAGCCAGGCGATCGACGCATAGGCGACGACGAAGCTCACGACGAGACCGACGCCCACCGGCACCCAGCCGACCGTGTCGGCCACCTCACCGGCCCGCTGCACGCCCTCGAGCGCGCCCGCGGCGGCGAGGGCCGGGATGCCGAGGAAGAACGACAGCCGGGTGGCGGTCACCCGGTCGAGGTCGCGGAACAGCCCGGCGCTGATCGTGGCGCCCGAGCGGGACACGCCGGGCACCAGCGCGATGCACTGGGCGAGCCCGATGAGCAGCGAGTCCTTCCAGGTCACCTGCCCCTCGCCGCGCCGCTGGCGGGCCACGTGCTCGGCGGTGACCATGACCAGGCTCCACACGACGAGCGCGCCGGCCACGAACCACAGGCTGCGCAGCGCGCCCTCGATGAGGTCCTTGAACAGCAGCCCGACGACGGCGATCGGCAGCGAGCCGATGATCACGTTGACCGCCATCCGCCAGCCGTCCTGCTTGCGCCCCTCCGCGCTGGCGACGCCCTTGGCGAACCCGGCGATGAACCGCCCGATGTCGGCCCGGAAGTAGATGATCGCGGCGATGATCGCGCCGACCTGGATGATCGCGGTGAACGCGGTGACACCCTTGTCGTCGATCGGGATGCCCATGAGCTTCTCGGTGATCGTGAGATGGCCCGTGGACGACACCGGCAGGAACTCGGTGACACCCTCGACCACGCCGAGCACAGCCGCCTGCCAGATATCCATCCGGGCAACCTACCGGACAATGGCGCGATGGCCATCCCCGACTGGGCGTCGCTGCGGCACGCCTACGGCTCCGCGGCCGACGTCCCCGCGCAGCTGGCCGCGCTCGCCTCGCCGGACGAGCAGGAGCGGCACGCGGCCCTCGGCGAGCTGTTCACGAACATCGTCCACCAGGGCCGCCGCTTCGAGGCGAGCGCGCACGCCGTGCCCGGGCTGCTGGCCCTGGTCGCCGACCCGGCCGTCCAGGACCGCGACCTCGTGCTGGTCCTGCTCGGGCAGCTGGCGATCGGCGCCGACGAGGGCTGGCTCCCGCTCGGTATGCAACCCGGTCGGCTCATCGACCCGGCGGAGCGGGCGACCTACACCGCCGTCGCGGCCGGCGTGCCGTTGTTCGTCCGTCTCCTCACCGATCCCGACGCCGGCGTCCGCAGCATGGCCGCCTACCTCCTGGCCTGGTTCCCGGCGAGCCGTGCCGACGCGGTCCCGGCCCTGCACGCGGCCGTCGACGATCCCGACGACGGCACGGCCGCCACCGCCCGGGTGGCCCTCGGCCTGCTCGGCGCTGCCGTTGCCGATACCGGCGATCGTCCTTGCACAAGATGGGCGACGGCGATCGCCCAGGCCCGGGTGGGCGGCGCGCGGACATCGGCGGCGGCGATCGCCGAGCTGGCCGCCTGGGCCGGCGACCCCGAGTCGCCCACCCTGCCGGTCGCGTTCCTCGACGGCGACGCCGCCGGCTACGCGGCCCAGTCGCTGACCCTCACCGGCGCCGATCCGGCGGTACTGCTGCCCCGCCTGCCGGCCCTGGAGGGCCCGCCGGCGGTGACCCACGTCGACGCCCTGCTCCGCCTCACGTTCCCGAACGGCGTCCCGGCGCAGCTGAGCGCCGTGCAGCGGGCGACGGTCGACGCGCTCAACGCCGCCCCCCGGATCGGCGAGTGGGACGGTTACGAGTACCTGAACTTCACCGAGCTCATCGACGAGCACGGGCTCACAGCGCTTGTACTCCCACCGGGAGCGGGCCCCGCGCGACGTGGCTGAGCAGAGTCTCCCGCATCGCCTGGGCGGCGTGCGGCAGGACCGAGCCGCGGCGCTGGGCCAGGGCGATCGTGCGGTGCACGTCCGGGTCGGCGAGCGGCGTGGCCCGCAGCAGCGGCCGGTTGACCAGGGCCATGCTCGGCACCAGCGCCACGCCCAGGCCGGCCTCGACGAAGGCGAGGACCGCGTCCATCTCGCCGCCCTCGACGGCGTACGTCGGCGTGAAACCGGCCCGCCGGCACGCCTCGAGGGTCGCGTCGCGCAGGTCGTAGCCGGTGCGGAACATGACCAGCGGGGTGTGGCGCAGCTCGGCGAGGGTCAACCGTGCAGGCAGCGGCGCGACCGAGGCCACGACGAGGCTCTCGCGCAGCAGCGGCACCGCCTCCAGGGCCGGGTCGGTGCCCCGGGCCGGCTGCACGATCAGGGCCAGGTCGAGCGCGTGGGAGACGAGGTCGGCGACGAGGTCCTGCGAGCCGCCCTCGTCGACGTGCAGCTCGATCTCCGGGTGGCGGGCGTGGAAGTCGCGCAGCACGACCGGGACCAGTGACGTGCACAGGCTCGGCGTCGCGCCCAGCCGGACCCGGCCCCGGCGCAGGCCGACGACCTCCTGGACGGCGGCGCGGGCGGTGTCGGCGTCGGCCACCACCCGGCGGGCGAGGGGGAGCAGCGTCTCGCCGGCGGTGGTGAGCACGACCGTGCCGCGGGAGCGGTCGAACAGGGGCGCGCCGAGTGTCGACTCCAGGGTGTGAATCTGCTTACTGAGCGTCGGCTGGCTCACACCCAGCACCTCGGCCGCCCGGGTGAAATGTCGGTGTTCGGCCACGGTTACGAAGTATCGGAGCTGTTGGAGCTGCACGCTGATAGCCTACGGCTATCGCGGGTGCGGTTCTCATGCATTGGACGAATAGGACCATCGACCCTAGCGTCGGGCTCGTGGCGGTACTCACGGCCCCTCCGCGCGCCGTATCGAAGCAGAAGCGGACCTCTTCCATCGGGTTGAAACTGGTCATGGCGGCCAGCGGCATCCTGCTGGTGCTGTTCCTGTTCGCGCACATGGCGGGCAACCTGAAGATCTTCGTCGGCGCCGAGGCGTTCGACCACTACGCGGCCTGGCTGCGCGAGATCGGTTCGCCGTTGTTGCCCCATCAGTGGTACCTCTGGATCCAGCGCGGCGGCCTGACGATCGCCGTCCTCGCGCACATCGCCGCGGCCACGATCCTGGCCCGGCGCGCCCGCGCCGCCCGGCCGGTCCGCTACGCCCACCGTCCCAAGATCCAGGGCAGCTACGCCGCGCGCACCATGCGCTGGGGCGGCGTCATCATCCTGCTGTTCGTCGTCTTCCACATCCTCGACCTGACCACCGGCACGGTGAACCCGGTGGGCGACCCGCACCACCCGTTCGCCAACGTGGTCGCCGACTTCGCGCCCTCGCGGTGGTACGTCACGGTCTTCTACACGCTCGCGGTCGTCGCCGTCGGGTTCCACCTGCGGCACGGCATCTTCAGCGCGCTGCGCACCCTCGGGCAGCGCACCCCGGGCGGGGAGCGCCGTGCGAAAGCGGTCGCACTCGTCCTCGCTGTCGTCCTCGTCGTCGGCTACCTCTCGGTGCCGTTCGCTGTCCTGACGGGACTGGTGTCATGAACCTCTGGACCTTGTCATGAACTTTTGGACCGAAGGCGACCCGATCGCCGACACTGCCGCACCCGACGGCCCCATCGAGACCCGCTGGGAACGCCGCCGGTTCGGCGCCAAGCTGGTGAACCCGGCCAACCGCCGCAAGCTCAGCGTCATCGTCGTCGGCACCGGCCTGGCCGGCGGCTCGGCGGCGGCGACCCTCGCCGAGGCCGGCTACCGCGTCCGCTCGTACTGCTACCAGGACAGCCCGCGGCGCGCCCACTCGATCGCCGCCCAGGGCGGCATCAACGCCGCCAAGAACTACCGCAACGACGGCGACTCGATCTACCGGCTGTTCTACGACACGGTCAAGGGCGGCGACTTCCGGGCCCGCGAGTCCAACGTGTACCGCCTGGCCCAGGTCTCGGTGAACATCATCGACCAGTGCGTGGCGCAGGGCGTGCCGTTCGCCCGCGAGTACGGCGGCCTGCTCGACAACCGCTCGTTCGGCGGCACCCAGGTCTCGCGCACCTTCTACGCCCGCGGCCAGACGGGCCAGCAGCTGCTGCTCGGCGCGTACCAGGCGATGGAGCGGCAGATCGCCGCCGGCAACATCGAGATGTTCGCCCGGCACGAGATGCTGGAGCTCGTCGTCGTCGACGGCCGGGCCCGCGGCATCGTCGTGCGCGACCTGGTCACCGGCGAGGTCACCACCGACCTGGCCGACGCCGTGGTGCTCGCCAGCGGCGGCTACGGCAACGTGTTCTTCCTGTCGACGAACGCCAAGGGCTGCAACGTCACCGCGACCTGGCGGGCGCACCGCAAGGGCGCGCTGTTCGCCAACCCCTGCTACACGCAGATCCACCCGACCTGCATCCCCGAGTCGGGGACGCACCAGAGCAAGCTCACGCTGATGAGCGAGTCGCTGCGCAACGACGGCCGGGTCTGGGTGCCGCTGCGCGCGGGCGACGACCGCGCCCCGGCCGACATCCCGGAGGACGAGCGCGACTACTACCTCGAGCGGATCTACCCGTCCTTCGGCAATCTCGTACCGCGCGACATCGCGTCCCGCGCCGCGAAGAACGTCTGCGACGAGGGCCGCGGCGTCGGCCCCGGCGGGCTGGGCGTCTACCTCGACTTCGCCGACGCGATCGACCGGCTCGGCCGGGCCGCGGTCGAGGCGAAGTACGGCAACCTGTTCGAGATGTACCAGCGGATCACCGGCGACGACCCGTACGTCACGCCGATGCGTATCTACCCCGCGGTGCACTACACGATGGGCGGCCTGTGGGTCGACTACGACCTCCAGTCGACGATCCCCGGCCTGTTCGTCGTCGGCGAGGCCAACTTCTCCGACCACGGCGCCAACCGGCTCGGCGCGTCGGCGCTCATGCAGGGCCTGGCCGACGGGTACTTCGTGCTGCCGAACACCATCAACGACTACCTGGCCTCGGGCCCGTTCCCGGCCGTTGCCGCCGACGATCCCGCGGTCATCGACGCTCGCTCCTCGGTACAAGATCGTCTTGAGAAGCTGCTGTCGGTCGACGGCGACCGGACCGTCGACTCCTTCCACCGCGAGCTCGGCCACATCATGTGGGAGTACTGCGGCATGGAGCGCACCGAGGAGGGCCTCACCAAGGCGGTCAGCCTGATCCGGGCCCTCCGCGAGGAGTTCTGGACCCGCGTCAAGGTCCCCGGCACCGGCGAGCAGCTCAACCAGAACCTCGAACGGGCCGGCCGGGTCGCCGACTTCTTCGAGCTGGCCGAGCTCATGTGCGTCGACGCGCTGCACCGCGCCGAGTCGTGCGGCGGGCACTTCCGGGCCGAGAGCCAGACCCCCGACGGCGAGGCGCTGCGCCACGACGACGAGTTCTCCTACGTGGCCGCCTGGGAGTTCGCCGGTACCGGCGAGCCGCCCGTCCTGCACAGGGAAGCACTCGACTTCGAGTACGTCCACCCGACTCAGCGGAGCTACAAGTAGATGGACATCACCCTGCGCGTGTGGCGCCAGGCGGGACCCTCCGACCGCGGCCGGATGGTCACCTACCGGGTGGAGGGCATCTCGCCGGACGCCTCGTTCCTCGAGATGCTCGACGTCCTCAACGAGCGGCTCATCCTCTCCGGCGATGAGCCGATCGCGTTCGACCACGACTGCCGCGAGGGCATCTGCGGCATGTGCGGCATGATGATCAACGGCTCGGCCCACGGCCCGTCCCGGCTGACCACGACCTGCCAGCTGCACATGCGCGAGTTCAAGGACGGCGACACGATCGACGTCGAGCCCTGGCGGTCGGCCGCGTTCCCGGTCGTGCGCGACCTCGTCGTCGACCGCTCCGCCTTCGACCGGATCATCCAGGCCGGCGGGTACGTCACCGCGCCGACCGGCGCCGCGCCCGACGCGCACGCCACCCCGGTGCCGAAGGCCGACGCCGACGCCGCGTTCGAGGCGGCCACCTGCATCGGCTGCGGCGCCTGCGTGGCCGCCTGCCCGAACGGCTCGGCGATGCTGTTCACCGCGGCCAAGGTCGCCCACCTCGGCCTGCTGCCGCAGGGCCAGCCGGAGCGCGACACCCGGGTGGTCGGGATGGTCGCCGCCCACGACGACGCCGGCTTCGGCGGCTGCACGAACGCGGGGGAGTGCACCACGGTCTGCCCCAAGGGCATCCCGCTGACGCTCATCGGACGGCTGAACAGCGACTACCGGAAGTCGGTGACCGGGCGGGGCCGATAGGGTACCGGCATGCACCTGTCCGAACTGCGGGGCCGCCGGGTCGCGGTCTGGGGCACCGGCCGCGAGGGCAAGGCGGCCGTCGCCGCGATCGCCCCGGCCGGGCCGGCGAGTCTCGTCGTCGTCCAGGACAAGGCGACGTTCCTGGGCACCCCCTGGGACGGCACCCTGGCGCCCCTGGTCGAGGGCGACGCCGCCTGGCAGGCGCTCGACGACGTCGAGATCGTCGTCCGCTCCCCGGTCATCGGCGAGTCGCACCCGTGGGTCCAACGGCTGCGCGAGCGCGGCGTGCGGATCACCGGCGGCACCAGCCTCTGGATGGCCGACCGGGCCGCCCGCACGATCGGCGTCACCGGCTCGAAGGGCAAGAGCACCACGACGGCGCTCATCCACCACCTGCTGGTGGCCTCCGGCCGCCCGGCGGTCATCGGCGGCAACATCGGCATCGCGGCCTTCGACCTGCCGGACGCGCCGCTGTACGTGCTGGAGCTGTCGATGTACCAGTCCGCCGACCTCGACGACTCGCCCCGGGTGGTGGCGCTGACGTCGCTGTTCGAGGAGCACCTGGACTGGACCCGCGACGGCCTCCCGGCCCAGTACTACGCCCACAAGCTCAACATCGTCGCGCACGGCCCGTCGGCGGTCGTCTACAACGCGACCGACCCGGTCCTCGCCGCCGAGCTGGCCGCCCGCCCCGGCCTGCCGCTGCACCCGGCCGCCGTCCCGGCCGGCTTCCACGTGCGCGACGGCCGCGTGCTGCTCGGTCCTGACGTGTTGTTCCCGCGCGACGCCTTCCCGCTGCGCGGCACCCACAACGACGGCAACCTGTGCGTGGCCCTAGGCGCGCTGCAGGCCTGGGGCGTCGACGTGGTGGGCGAGCGGGCCGCCCTGGAGGCGGGCCTGCGCTCGTTCCAGCCGCTGCCGCACCGCCTGACCCCGATCGCCGACCCGTCGGGCGTGGAGTTCGTGAACGACTCCCTGTCGACGGCCCCGCAGACCGCGATCCACGCCATCGAGGCCTACGCGGGCCGCCCACTGGCCGTCATCGTCGGCGGCCAGGACCGCGGCATCGACTACACGCCGCTGCGCGACTACCTGTCGACCCGCGGCGTGTCGCTGACCCTGATCGGCGTCCCGGACAGCGGCGAGCACATCCTGGACGTGGTCGGTGACCTCCCGGGCGTGACCCGCGTCCTGGCCGACGACCTCCCGGACGCGGTCCGCCGCTCCCGCACGATCGTCCCCCCGGGCGGCGTGGTCCTGCTGTCGCCGGCGGCCCCGAGCTACGGCCGCTACGACAACTACGAGGCCCGCGCCCGGGCCTTCCAGGAGGCGATCACCGCGACGGCCTAGGTCTCGCGGAGAGCGCCGTCCGTCAGGATCAGGCGGCGGTCGACGGCGATGTCGTGCAGGAAGCGGTCGTCGTGGCTCACCACCACGAACGCGCCGCGGTAGGCCGTCAGGGCCGCCGTCAGCTGCTCGACGCTCGTCAGGTCGAGGTTGTTCGTCGGCTCGTCCAGCAGCAGCAGGTGCGGGGCCGGGTCGGCGCACAGGACGCAGAGCAGCGTCGCGCGGAGGCGCTCGCCGCCCGACAACGTGCTCACCGGCTGGGCCGCGCGGTCCGGCTTGAACAGGAACCTCGCCAGCAGGTGCATCTGCTCCGTACGCGGGCGGCCGGGGGCCGCCGCGCGCAGGTGCTCGGCCGTCGACACCGCCGGGTCGAGCAGGTCCAGGCGCTGGGACAGGTACGCCACCCGGCCGTCGGCGCGGGTCACCTCGCCCGCGTCCGGGGTCTCCAGGCCGGCCAGCACGCGCAGCAGGGTCGACTTGCCGGCGCCGTTCGGGCCGGTGAGGGCGATGCGCTCCGGGCCGCGGATCGTCAGGCCGGCGCCGGCGAAGAGGTCGCGGACTCGTACGCCGGAGGCCGCGACGACGGTGCGGCCCTGCGGTACCACTGTGCCGGGCAGCGACAGGGCGAGGGTGTCGTCCTCGCGGAGCGCGCGGTCGGCCTCGTCGACGCGGGCGCGGGCGGCGTCGACGCGCTGCGCGTGCAGGTCGTCGGCGCGGCCGGCCGACTCCTGCGCGCGCCGCTTGAGGCCGCCGGCCACGATGCGCGGGATGTCCTGGCCGGCCCGGGCGCCGGTGGTGGCCCGGCGGGCCGCCCGCTCGCGGGCCTGCTGCAGCTCGCGCTTCTCCCGCTTGAGGTCCTGCTCCGCGGTGCGCAGCCGCTGCTCGGCCACGTCCCGGGCGGCGCGCTTCGCCTCGTGGTACAGCGTGAAGTTCCCGCCGAACAGGCGCAGCTCGCCGCTCGTCAGCTCGGCGATCCGGTCGACCCGGTCGAGCAGTTCGCGGTCGTGGCTGACGACGAGCAGGGCGCCGCGGAAGTCGGCGAGCGCGTCGAGCAGGCGCGCGCGGGCGGCCCGGTCGAGGTTGTTCGTCGGCTCGTCGAGCAGCAGGACGTCGGGCTGCTTGAGCAGCTGCGCGGCGAGGCCGAGGGACACGACCTGGCCGCCGCTGAGCGTCTCCAGCGGGCGGTCGAGCGCGACGTCGCCGAGGCCGAGCCGGTCGAGCTGGGCCCGGGCCCGCTCCTCGACGCCCCAGTCGCTGCCGACCACGGCGAAGTGCTCCTCGGCGGCGTCGCCGGACTCGATGGCGGCCAGCGCGCGGACGACGGGGGCGATCTCGAGCGCGTCCGCCACGGTGAGGCCTGCCGCGAGGGGGAGGTGCTGCGGGAGGTACCCCAGGACGCCGTCCACGCCGACCGTCCCGCCCGTCGGCGTCAGGTCACCGGCGACGAGCCGCAGCAGCGTGCTCTTGCCGGCGCCGTTGGGCGCGACGAGGCCGGTCCGGCCGGGGCCGATGGCGAAGGTGAGGTCGTCGAAGACGGGGGTCGCGTCGGCCCAGGCGAAGGACAGACTGGTGGCGACGATGGAAGTTTTGGACATGAACCGATCCAGGAAAGGAGTAGGAGCAGGGACGGACGGCGGCTCAGCCGCTGATGTCGACGTCCTCGCTCAACATGTCCGGTCCCTTGCGCTCGTTCTTCCAAGATCTGTTGCTGCGAGCGTACCACCCGCAACCGTTACGGCAAGGTTTCCTCAAGGTCGTCTTGCTTGCCTGGTTCGCGTGCATCCGTGGCACCTACAGTCCTCGCGGCCGTCTCTCGGGATCCGGAGGACCAGTGACAATCAGTGCGACGCAGGCACACAGGACGCGGTCGACCGCCGTCGTCCTGGTGGTGGCGGTGACCCTCGCCGGCTGCGGCACGAAGCGCGAAGGAGCGGGGCAGGAGCCGGACACCCCGGTACATGTCCGGCTCTACGGCTCCGACGCCAACATGACCAACTCGCTGCGTGACAAGCTCGACGGGAACCCCGGGCTGCTGTCCGGCATGACCGGTACCGCCCCGCTCCTCAAGCTGCCCGAGACCTTCAAGACCCGGCTGCGCGCGGTCGACCCGTCGCTCGCCGACTTCGGCTACGCCGCCGAGGCCTACGACGCGGTGATGATCGCCGGCCTGGCCGCGGAGTCCGCCCGTACCGTCGACGCGCCCACCCTCGCCAAGCACATCGTCCCCGCCACGACCGGCGGCGCCGAGTGTGACGGCGCGGCCACCTGCCTGCCCCTGGCGAAGGCCGGCCGCGACTTCGCCTACCGCGGCGTCTCGCTGAGCCGCAGCGGCCTGACCGAGCAGGGCGAGCCGTCGTCGGCCTCCTACGGCACGCTGCACTTCGGCCGCGACGCCACCATCAACGACAACCTGACCGAGTACGTCGGCGCCGGCGACGAGCGGTCCGCGAGCACCGCGGCCGCGCCGCCGCCCGCGTCCGGCTCCAACCGGAAGCGCGCACTGAAGGTCGGCGCGCTCATGCCGCACACGGGGCGTCTCGCGTACCGCAGCGGCCCGCGCTTCGCCGGCGCCAAGCTCGCGGTCGCCGACCTCAACGCCGCCGGCGGCGTGCTCGGCGAGCCCGTCGAGTGGGTCGACGGCGACGACGGCACCGACGCGGCCGTCGCGGCGGCCACCGTCGACCGGCTCGTCGGCCTCGGCGTGCAGGTCATCATCGGCGCGTCGTCGTCGAGCGTGACCAAGGCGGTCATCCCGAAGATCGCCGCCGCCGGGCGCATCCTCATCTCGCCGTCGTCGACGTCGGACGAGCTGAGCGCGGTGCCGGACAACGGCCTGTTCTTCCGCACCGCGCCGCCGGACACGCTGCAGGCGCGGGCCCTCGCCGACGTCATCATGCGCGACGGCCCGAAGCGGGTGGTCGTCGTGGCGCGCGAGGACGCGTACGGGATGGGCCTGCAGCACAACGTCCAGGCCGACCTCGTCGCGGCCGGGATGGCCGAGCAGAACGTCGAGTTGCTGAGCTACCCGGCGAGCGCCGAGGACTTCGCCGGCATCGCGGCCTCCGTGCGCGAGGCCAGACCCGACGCCGTGCTCATCGTCGGCTACGAGGAGACCGCGACGATCGTGCGCGCCCTCGCGGCGCGCAAGGTGGGCACCGAGAGCGGCCTGGCCGGTCTGTGACCCGAGGCGCGCCGATTGGGCCCGCGTACTCGCCGGGCTGCCGGGGCATGTACAGCGCGTCGCGCATGCCCCACGCCCAGTGCGCGTCGGGCAGCCGTTCGGCGAACGGCTCGACCAGTGTCGACTTCCCGACACCGGCCTCGCCGGAGACGGCCCTCGCCGGACCCGGCCCGCGCCGCGTACTCGGCCGCCCCAGCAGCGGCATCGCCTGTCAGCGGCCGGTGCCGTAACGCTCCGCGGCGCGGGCCTTGGCCTTGGCCGCCTCGACCTCCCGGTCGCGCGGCGGGCTGTTGGTGACCAGCGCGTCGAGCAGGACGCGGGTCGCGTCGGCGACGGCGGCGACGGCCGAGTCGAAGGCCTCCTGGTTGGCCGCGGAGGGCCTGGTCATGCCCGCGACCTTCCGCACGTACTGC
This sequence comes from Dactylosporangium sp. NPDC005572, assembly GCF_040605515.1. Classification (NCBI taxonomy): domain Bacteria; kingdom Bacillati; phylum Actinomycetota; class Actinomycetes; order Micromonosporales; family Micromonosporaceae; genus Dactylosporangium; species Dactylosporangium sp. NPDC005572. Next base: position 18,747 of record NZ_JBEXCY010000156.1, read on the forward strand.
AGCGCGGCGGCGTCGATCTCGTCCTCGGTGGCTGGCGGCTCGAAGTTGTTGAGCACGCGGATGTTCCGGCACATGCCATCCACCTTGCCAGGTGTTTTGAAAAACTGTCGCACCCGGTGACTAGTCTCCCGGGGTACCTGATGCTGTTCCTCTCTTTTCGCATCAATCCGATTGATCCCCCCCTGAGATCGGTGAGGCAGTGATCGCATGACGTGGTTGGCGGCGAGTGGTGGTTACGAGGTCACCCTGGTGTCCGGGCAGATAGCCTGCCGCAACACGAAGGGCAAGGTGCTCAAGTCGGTGCCCCCGGCGCTGCGCGACGACCCGGCGGTGGCCGGGCTGCGGCAGCTCGTCGAGTGGCTGGGCCGCCACGAGGCACAGGTCCGTGAGCAGGTCGACCTGTGGATGGTCCGGTCGCTGCCGGTGCCGGCCGCGGTCCTGGCCCGGGTCTGGGCCGACGAGACGTGGCGGGCGGCGCTGACCGACCTGGTCGTCGCGGTCCTCGACGACGACGGCGGCTGGGACCCCGACGAGGTCGGCTTCCTGCGTGACGCCGGCGCCGACGGGATCGGCATCGTCAACCTCGACGGCGAGACCGTGCGGCTGCCAGCCGAGCGGGTCGCGGTCCCGCACCCGGTGCGCCTGCCCGACCTCGACGACCTCCGCGAGTTCGCCGCCGACCTCGGCGTCAGCCAGTCGGTCGACCAGCTGTTCCGGCAGACGTGGGTGCGCCCGGCGGTGCTCGACGCCTCCGCGCGGGCGGTCCGTGACTATGCCGGGGGCCGGTTCGCCGAGCTGCGGCACCTGCTGGGCCGGGCGTCCTCGCTGGGCTATCCGGTGAAGGGCGGCTACGCGGTCTGCCGCGTGTTCGAGGACGGCCAGGTGGTCGAGGCCCGCAACTGGGTCGGTGCCGACGACCCCTGGTCCGAGGCGGAGACCGGCGACCTGGTGTTCGTGAGGGGTGACGGCGCGGGCATCCCGCTCGCCGAGGTGGGGCCGGTGGCGTGGTCCGAGGGCATGCGCATGGCGGCGGCGCTCTACGCCGGCCGGGTGGTCGAGGAGAGCGGCGAGGAGGAGGCGGCATGAACAACGAGGCGTTGCTGGATGCGGGAGCGGTGCTGCTGCCCGGGGCGGAGGCGGTGGCCGACACGGTCGACGCGCTGACCACCCGGGCGTACCGGCACCCGGTGCTCGGCGAGCGGTCCGTGGTGCGGCTGGTGCCGCGCACGCTCGGCCCGGCCGAGGACCTGACGATGGAGTTCCTCGGCTTCGCCGCCCCCGAGGAGGTGGCCGAGGTCGGCGTCGTGCGGCAGCAGGCGCTCGGCTTCCCGGCCTGGGCGCTGGTCCACGACCCGGCCAACGGGCACCACGCCCTCGCGCTGGTGAAGGACATCGAGCGGCTCTCGCGCGTCGCGAAGTCGCGCATCGGCCCGGCCCGCGACGGTTTCAACGAGCTCGGCGAGCGGTTGGCCCGCTCGGTGCCGCACTTCCTGCCCACGTTCTACGAGGAGGCCGCCCGCGCCTTCCTCGTCGCCGACAGCACCACCTATGCGGCCACCATGTTCGGCAAGGCCCGCGAGGCCGAGCGCCTGTTCGCGCTCACCATCGACGAGGAGCGCCAGCACACCGTCTTCCTCGAGTTCGCCCTCGCCGGCGCGCTCACCGCGAAGGCGCTGTCGGCCCACGCCCGCGACCTCGCCGGGCGCAGCGCGCCGGCCGTGGCCTACGAGCGGTTCCGCCGCCTGTGCGTCGAGCGCACCCTCGGCGGCATGCCGCCATATGCGCAGATGCACGTCGACCTGCGCCGCCTGGCGAAGGCGGCCAAGGTCGGCGAGGAGGACGAGGAGCGCCTGATCGCCGAGCTGCTGGAGGCGCCGTCGATCCTGCGCGCGCCCGGCGGCTTCTGGACGGCGTACCGTCCGGCCCTGATCCGCCTGGCCCGCCGCGACCCGAAGGTCCGCGGGCAGCTGCTCGGCATCTTCCCGCGCGAGTGCCCGGGCGACGTGTGGCTCGACATCCTCGACGAGTCCGGGGCGAGCGACTCGCTCACCGGGCCGGCCGGCGCGGTCCCGGCCGAGGCCGAGCCGTCCGACGGCCCCGCCGGCTGGCTGTCCCGGCTCGACAAGCACCGGGCCGACTGGCGGCGCAAGCGCCTGCCGGCCCAGCTGCGCCTCGTCGAGCGCATGGCGGAGCGGCTGCGCGCCGACGGCGTCCCGGTCGACCTGGGCAGCACCCGGCAGGCGGTCGACCTCGACGTCGTCGACCTGTGCCTCGACCTGGAGGTGCCGCTCGCCGAGTTCGCCGAGGACGTGCACTGCCCGGTCGACAGCTGGTTCAAGGACGAGGCCGAGGGCCGCCGCGACCTGGCCCAGCTGGGCCGGTTCGAGCCGCTGCTGGGCCGCCTCGGCGAGGCGGTGGAGGGCTATCTGCGCACCGGCTGGGGCGACAACGTCAGCGTGTCGCCGGAGCGGGTCACAGCCGTCGTCGCGGTGCCCGGCCTGCGGTCCGCGCTGCACGGCTGGCTCGACCGGCTCGCCGGGCGCATCGTGCGCGAGGGGCTGACGTCGCTCGCTCCCGAGCTGGCCCGGCTGGCGCTGGTCGCCTGCCCGGAGGGCCTCGCGGTCAACCCGGAGGCGATCCGGCGGATCACCGGGCACGACCTCGGCCCGATCCTCGGTGCCTCGCTGCGGGCCGGCGTCTTCGACGAGTACGGCTGGCCCGCCCTGGAGGACGCGGTCGCGCGGCTGGCGGCACCCGGCGGCGACCGGCCCGAGCTGCAGGGCCAGTGGCCGCAGCTGATGCTGCGCTCCGGCGACCAGGTGGTCGTCGCCGGCGCCGGCGGCGTCGAGCTGGAGCACCTGCTGCGCATCCCGGCCGCGCACCGGCAGTGGCGGTGGCGGCAGACGCTGCGGTATGTCGACGGTCAGCTCCTCGTCACCTGGGACGCCGACGACAAGCGCGCCGGCTACTGGACCGGCGCCCCCGACGACGTGTTCGAGGCCCCGGAGGACGCGTTCTCCGGTGACGGCCAGGGCTCGATGGCGCTCCCCGGCGGCGGCCGCACCGGCGGCTGGCGGCCGCTGCACCCGGGCGACCGCGCCGCGGTCGACCGCGGCACCGTCGCGACCGACGGCCTGCACTACTGGGTGCTCATGTACCACCAGAACGACTACACGTGGCGGTGGCGGGAGTTCGACGCCGCGACCGGCGACCTCGGCCGCGCGTCGATGCCGGCGTTCTTCGAGGCGGGCGGCGTCGCGGGCTTCGAGCTGGAGCCGTTCGCCTGCCGCCTGCGCACCGGCGGCCCGGAGGTGGCGGGCAGCCCACTCGGCCAGCGCGACGGGCTCATCGGCTGGCGGCTGCGCCGCGGCCCGGGCGGCGCCCAGCTCGGCGAGGGCGCCGACGGCCGCACGTTCACCGAGCCGGGCCAGCCCGGTGGCGGCACCGCCGGCCAGCTGATCGGCGCGATCCGCTTCCCCGGTGGCGACACGCCGCACGGCATGCTGCGCCAGGACTCGTATCGCAACAACGCCGTCGTGCTCACCACCGCCGACGGGCTGCGCTTCGCCCACGTCCGCCTCGAAGGGGAGAGCGGCCCGTTCGCCGAGGGCACCCCGCTGGTGCCGCCGCCGGCCTACTGGCACTACCTGCGGCCGCGCGACGAGACCGGCTCCGCGGCCCTGCGCGCGCTCACCGACGCTACGGCCGGCGAGCTGCTCGCCGCCGCGCTCGCCCAGAGCGGGGCCGAGCCCGACGCCGACCTCGACGCCGAGGCGGTCCGCAAGCTGGTGGCCGACGCCCTGCCCGGGCTGACCCACCCGGCGCTGCTCGCCGGTGTCGCCGGGGTGGTCCGGCACGCCGCCCGCTCCGCGCGGCGGCTGCACCGGCTCACCACCGCGACCGCGGAGATCGCTGCCCGGTCGGTCGCCGCGGTCACCGACCCCGACGCCGACAAGCCGTCCGACACGCTGCTCAACGCGGCGCTCAGCGGCCTCATCCCCGGCTGCTACGACCACGGGCACGAGGCGGTCCGGCTGTTCCGGCTCACCGGCGCGGCGCTCACCGGCCGTGAGCCCGACCGCCCGGTCATGGACGTGCTCTCCCGGGCCGACGTCGACTGGTTCGACACCATCGGGGCGCTGCCGGCCGTCCTCATGCGGGCCGTCTCGCCGCTCACCCCGGCCGAGCACCGCACCGCCATCCTCGACCTGCTGGAGATCGTCGCCGACTCCGGCCTGATCGTCGCGGGCGCGCGGTTCCGGCGGATGGCGCTGCGCTCCGACACCCAGGCGCCGGCCCTGACGGCCGGCGAGGTCGTCGACCTCGGCGACGGGCGGCGGCTGCTGGCGACCCGGGTCGACAGGGAGGACGGCGACGCGGTCGTGCTGGAGTTCGCGACCAGCGGCCGGTCCGGGCCGATCCCCGGGCACACCATCAGCGCCGAGCACCGGGTCATGCACAGCCACGGCATCGGCGCCGAGCAGGTGACCGCGTTCGTCGCGGCGGCCCGGGCCAACGGGCCGCTGGCGTACCGGCCCGACCTCGTCCGGGCCACGTCCGCCGCGGCCGGGATCAGCCTCGCCGAGGCCACCGTGCTGCTCACCGGCCCCCGCGACAAGGACGGGTGGGAGCTGCGGCCCGAGGGGTGGGAGCTCGACCCGTCCGTCACCCCCGCCACCGTCGAGCTGGCGATCGACCGGGTCCGCCGCGACAGCACGCTGTCGCCGTCGGCCGGCGTGCACGCGGTGCTGCTGCCCGAGGACCCGGCGGCCCTGTGGACCACCGGGCCGGCGCTGGAGCGGATGGCCGCCTGGCGCGCCGAGCAGGTCGGCGTCCGCACCCCGGTCGACGACGGGCTCATCCTGGACCTGCACCGCTCCGGCTCGGTCACCGGCCTGTCCGCCTCCGAGTTCCTGCACGGCGTGGCCAACGCGGAGACCTGCCGCTGGCTGCAGGGCAACACCGCCGGTGTCGACGTCGACGACGTCGTCATCTCGGTCGTGCGCAGCGTGCCGTGGCTGGTGCGGCGGCTGCCGGTCGCCGACCCGATCCGCGTCGCGCTGCCCCGCGTGTTGGAGCTGGCCGGGCAGCGGCTGCGCGACCCGGAGACCACGTTCGTCGTCGGGCACAACGACACCGAGGCATTCGAGAAGTTCGTCGGCGGCCTCGGCATCCCGGTCACCCGCGACGAGAAGGTCATCGACACCGGCCTGTTCTTCATGAAGCAGGGCGGCTACTGGAACGCGATCCACCTCCGCCCGGCCCGCATCGCCGGGCTCGACGACCCGTTCCTCGGGGCGCTGGTCGCGTTCACCGGCGAGAGCCAGCAGATCGTCGCGGCCCGCGCGATCCTCGCCGACCAGCTCGCCGACTGGATCGGCGCCGAGCCGGTCGAGGACGCGCACGACCCGTCCCGCTCGGTGCCCGAGCTGGTCGCCACGGTCGCCGAGCGGCACGGCCTGAGCGCCGACGCTGCCACGGTCTACCTGCAGCTGCTCGCCCTGCCCGACCCGACCGACCGCAACGTCGCCGCCTGGACGGGCTGGAAGCCGGCCCGGCTCAAGAAGGCCCGGGCCGAGCTGGCCGGCACCGACCTCGTCGTCGAGGCCAAGCGGCCGCGCGCCGGCCGGTCGCTGTTCCTGCCCGGCGGGTGGCTCGCGCTCGGCGCGCCGCACGTGCCGCTGGAGCGGTGGAAGCTGCCGCTGCTCATCGGCGACGGCGAGGACATCGGCGGCCTCGGCGTCGTCGTGCCGGTCGCGCCCGCGCCGCGGCTGTTCGAGCTCGCCTGGGGCCGGATCACCGCCGGCGACCTTCCCCGATTCGAAGAACTCACCACGAACACGAAGGGACGCCGATGACGGCCTCCACCCTGACCCGGCAGGTCGACCCCGCCGAGTTCGCCCACGCGACGGAGCTCGCGTTCCTGGCCGCCTACGACGGCGGCCCCCGGCCGCCCGGCTGGCACCTCACGCCGCGCGCCGCGGTGACCTTCATCGCCGGCAGCGACGACCGCGAGCTGACCCTGCCCAAGGGCGTGCGGCCCGAGGGCGTGCCGGTCAAGCTCACGATCCCGCGCAAGTTCGTCGGCGACCGGTCGCTCGTCGAGCGCTGCGTGGTGACCCTGGCCGGCGAGCGCGGGCTGCTGCTCGTCGGCGAGCCCGGCACAGCCAAGTCGATGCTGTCCGAGCTGCTGTCGGCGGCCGTCTGCGGCACCAGCGAGCTGGTCGTGCAGGGCACCGCGGGCACCACGGAGGACCAGCTGCGCTACGGGTGGAACTACGCCCTGCTGCTGGCCTCCGGCCCGAGCCCGGAGGCGCTGGTGCCCTCCCCGGTGCTCACCGCGATGCGCAGCGGCGCCGTCGCCCGCATCGAGGAGATCACCCGCTGCCTGCCCGAGGTGCAGGACGCCATGGTGTCGATCCTGTCGGACCGGCGCATCGCCGTTCCCGAGCTGGCCGGCACCCCCGGCGCCACGATCCACGCGGCACCCGGCTTCACGCTCATCGCCACCGCCAACCTCCGCGACCGCGGGGTGTCGGAGATGTCCGCCGCGCTCAAGCGGCGGTTCAACTTCGAGACCGTCGGCCCGATCCCCGACCTGGCCGCCGAGACCGCGCTCGTGGCCCGGCAGGCCCGGGCCGCCCTCGACCGGGTCCAGACCGCGTTCGCCGTCGACGACGCCGTGCTCGAGGTGCTCGTCACCGCCTTCCGCGACCTGCGGGCCGGCCGGTCCGTCGAGGGCTGGGAGGTCGAGCGCCCCTCCACCGTCATGAGCACCGCCGAGGCGGTCGCGGTGGCCACGTCGCTCGGCCTCGCCGCCGCCTACTTCCCGGGCGACCGTGACGTGCTGTCCCTCGTCCCGGCCCACCTGCAGGGCGTGGTGTGCAAGGACGACCCGGCCGACGGCGCGAAGCTGCTCGGCTACTGGGACGGCGCCGTCCGCCGCCGCGCCGAGGAGGGCGCCCGGCTCTGGCGCCAGCTGTGGGAACTGCGCGATGTCCTCCAGTCCTGACACCGCCCTCGCCGGGCTGGCCGGCTCGACCACGCCGTATCTCATCGGCGTGCGCCACCACTCGCCGGCGCTGTCCGTCGTCGTCGACGAGCTGCTGTCGAAGTTCGGCCCGGAGGTCCTGCTCCTGGAGCTGCCGGCCGAGTTCGCCCACTGGCTGCCCTGGCTGGCCGACGAGGCCACCCGGGCGCCGGTGGCGCTCGCCGGCGTGGTCGGGCCCGGCGGCGGCCCGGCGTTCTACCCGTTCGCCGACTTCTCGCCGGAGCTGGTCGCGGTCCGCTGGGCGGCCCGCAACGGGGTCGAGGTGATCCCGTGCGACCTGCCGCTCGCCGACCGCCGCTGGCAGTCCCGGGAGCAGGCTCCGGCGGAGGCCGCCTTCCCGTATGCCGACTCGCTGCGGCGGGCGGCGTCCGGCCGGTCCGACGAGGACATGTGGGACCGCACGGTCGAGGCGCGCGCGCCCGGCTCCGACGCCGAGTCGGTGCGCCGGGCCGCGCTGCTCGTCGGCTGGGCGATGCGGGAGGACGCCGCCGGCGGGGCCGGGGTGTCGGCGCTCGACCTGCACCGCGAGGCGTGGATGCGGCGCTGCCTGGCCGCGACCGGCGGCCGGCGGGCCGCGGCCGTGGTCGGCTCGTTCCACGCGGCCGCGCTGCTGTCCGGCGACCCCTCCGGCGACACCGAGCCGTCGGGGGAGGAGGTCGCCACCTCCCTCGTGCCGTACAGCTTCGGCCTCCTCGACGCCCGCTCCGGCTATCCCGCCGGGATCCGCGACCCGCGCTGGCAGCAGGCGGTCGTCACGGCCGGCGGGCTCCCGGAGGCGGTTGAGTCGGCCGCGCTCGCCTCGGTCGTCGAGGTCTGCGCCCGCATCCGTGCCGCCGGGCACCCGGCCGGCCCGGCCGAGGCCCGCGAGGTGTTCCGGCTCGCCGCCGACCTCGCGCGGCTGCGCGGGCTGCCCGCCCCGGGCCGGGGCGAACTGGTCGAGGCGCTGCAGAGCGTCCTCGCGCACGGCGAGGTGCTCGGCCGCGGCCGGGCCGTCGCCGCGGCGATGGAGCACGTGCTCGTCGGCGAGGTCCGCGGCGCGCTCGCGCCCGGCGCCCCGCGGTCCGGGCTGCGCCCCTCCGTCGAGTCGCTCGTCCGCGGCCTGCGCCTGCCCGGCCCGGGCGAGCCGTCCCGCGACGTGCGGCTCGACCCACTGCGCTCCGACCTCGACCGGCGCCGCGAGGTGGCCCTGCGCCGGCTCGCCGCCTGCCACGTCCCCTACGGCGAACGCACCGCCGTCGAAGGCACCGGCGGCGCCGACGCGATCACCTCCCGCTGGACCATCCATTGGGTGCCCGGCACCGAGGCGATGCTCGACGTCGCCGGCCTGCGCGGGGTGACCCTGGCCCAGGCCGCCGAGGGCGCGCTGCGCGAGCAGCGCCGCACCGAGCGGGCCGCCGACGGGCCGACCGCCGCGCAGATCATCGCGGGCCTCCAGGCGGCCGCCGAGTGCGGCCTGTCAGACCTGGCCCGCGAGCGGCTGGCCGAGTTCGAGGCCGAGATCCCGGCGAGCGCGACGCTCGGCGAGCTGATGACCGCCCTGGCCCTGGCCGACCGGCTGCGCCACGGCCACGTGCCGGGCCTGCCCGACCCGGCCTCCGCCGGCGACCTCGGCGCGGTCGTCGCCGCGCTGGAGGCCGCCGCGGTCCGCCAGGTCGACGGCCTGGCCGGCTCCGACGCGGTCGCCGACGTGCAGGCGCTCGTCGCGCTGGCCCAGCGGGTCGACGCGGCCGGGGCCGGCCTGCGGCTGGCCGACGCCCTGACCCGGCTGACCCTGACCGGCACGCCCGCGATGGCTGCCGGCGCGGGCGCCGTCCAGGTGCTGCTCGGCCTGTCCTCGGCCGCCGACCTGGGCGCGCGGGTCGCGTCGTGGGTCGACCAGGCGGTGGCGGACGAGAGCCGGCGCCGCCTGCTGGGCCACCTGCGCGGCCTGCTGGCGGCGGCCGAGCCGCTGCTGCAGTCGGGCCACGACGTCCTCGACGGCCTGCTGGACCGGGTGGCCGGCCTGCCCGACGCCGCTTTCCTGTCCCGGCTGCCGGCGCTGCGCGGCGGGTTCCAGGTCGTCAGCCCGGCGGGGCGGGACCGGCTGCTCGCGGTGGTGGAGGCCCGCCTCGGCACGGACGAGCTGTCCCGCGATCCGCAGGCCCTGGATCCGGGGTTGCTGCTGACGCGGCTGCTCGCGGATCGGGCAGGTTCGGCCGCGGTGGCCGCGCTGGCGCTGCCCGCCGCTCCGCCCGCGCCGCCGGGGCCTTCCGCACCTTCTGCGTCGGCCGGCTCCTCCACGTCCGCTGATTCGCCCGCGCCTGCCGGTTCCTCCGCGCCTGCCGGTTCCTCCGCGCCTGCCGGTTCCTC